>JAYUYT010000084.1:0-4929 GCA_043752345.1 Nitrosospira sp. | reverse complement strand
TGTCTACCCACGTTGTTGCAATCATTGATGGACGATGTGCACGGCGATTCGCCGCGGATTCGCAATGTGGCGCTGGCGGTAGCGCTGGCCAGGCACTCTGCCTATGGTTGGTACAACGTTGCGCTACTGGATGACTACGCTGGAATCGAGAAACTTGTCGGGGTTTCTCGCCATGAAGTCATGGCGAGAATCTACCGGGCATCTCTGAAAGCGATTCGGGGACTGAGCTGCTGGCACGGCATCCGCCGTCCCGCCGTCTGGTTGCCACCTTTGCCGATAGAAGAAAAAGCTGGGGATGAAGGCGGTGACGGAGAAAGCGTCGAAGCCCCGAGTGAGGTGCTGGAGAGAGTGACAAAACTGCTTACTCTGCCTGCTGCCCAGCACCCTGATTTTCTGGAAGTCTTGTCACAGGTTTTTTACGGCATGTATGCTGGCATTGGCTTGAACCGGGTGTTGTTCATGGAAATCAACAATAACCACAGCAAGGCTACGGCTAAGTTCCTGGTCGGGGCAGAGGAAGCATCGTTGCTGCAGAAACTTCAAATTGACCTTGTGCATCCGCATGTTTTCTCCCGGCTGATGGGCAAGATGGAGGCAATCTGGTACAGTGCCAATACTCAAAATGAGCTGCAATCACTCTTGCTGGAGGAGATGATCCGGATCATCTGGGATGGTGTTGGCAATTGTGAATTTTTCGCCATGCCCATCCTGGTCAATGGTGATCCCATCGGGCTGATTTATGCCGACGGGGGTCGCGCTCACCCGGTTCTGGGTTTGAACGAATATACCGAGTTTCAGAGGCTTTGTTTGCTGATGGCAAAATCGCTGGGATAACAGGAAAGGGTAGTGGATAAACCTAAGCTTTTCACAGAGCCGGCCGTTAACAAACCTTGACTGTCGGAAGGTGTGTTGTTGAATGAGACGGCGTGGTAACGCGTAGCAAAGTAGGTACGTGATTCAGTGCAGTGATGCAATTGCCGCTAAATCGATATGCAGGCTAGAAAATTCGTGTTCGATGGAGATACAAATGGCTGACCTAAATATGAAATTTTTAGTGGTGGACGATTTTGCCACGATGCGCAGAATCGTGCGCAATCTTCTGAAGGAGTTGGGATTCAACAATGTCGATGAGGCCGAGGATGGCGCGATGGCGTTGCAAATGCTGCGTAGCAGCAGCTACGATTTTGTCGTTTCGGATTGGAATATGCCCAACATGGATGGGCTGACCATGCTGCAGAACATACGTGCAGATGCGGCACTGAAAAAAATTCCGGTGCTGATGGTAACCGCCGAAGCCAAGAAGGAAAATATTGTGGCTGCCGCTCAGGCTGGAGCCAGTGGTTACGTAGTCAAGCCGTTCACCGCCGCTGTTCTGGAAGAGAAGCTCAACAAGATTTTCCAGAACATGGAAAGCAAGGGTTGACCTCAAGTTAGCCACGATAATGGATAGGCCAATAGCGAATACCGTTATTGCCAAATCTTTAAAAGATGCATGAGATAAGGAATATTTAAATGATCAGCCAACAGCAAAATATCGCAAAAGTAGAGACTGAAGATACAGATCCGCATACTGCGGATGCGCTAATCAACCAGGTCGGGCAGTTGACTCGTACGCTGCATGACAGCCTGCGTGAACTGGGTTACAACAAGCGGCTGGAAGAGGCCGCTTCCAAGATTCCCGATGCCCAGGATCGGATAGCTTATGTGGCACAGATGACCGAGCAGGCAGCCGAGCGCGCGCTGAACGCGATTGAAATCGCCAAACCCATTCAAGATAAACTTGCTGCTGATGCGACTGCTCTTTCCAAATTGTGGGAACAATTCGATGCATCTAGTTCCGGACAGCTCGACAACGATGCATTCAGGCATCTGGTGGCGCAGACCCGCAGCTATCTCAACGACGTACCCAACCATACCAGCGCTACCAATGTCCAATTGACTGAAGTCATGATGGCCCAGGACTTCCAGGATTTGACTGGGCAGGTCATGAAAAAAATTACCAAAATGGTGCAAGGGCTGGAACAGGAGCTGCTGCGATTGCTGATGAATAATGTGCCGGCGGATAAAAAAGAAGAGATCAACGAAGGGCTATTGAATGGCCCGGTGGTAAATTCCACAGGACGTACTGATGTGGTGGTCAATCAGGATCAGGTAGACGATCTGCTGGCAAGCCTAGGTTTCTAGTTCCTTCTGGTTTTTCCAGGGCAGAGGAGTGAGGATATATAATTCGATCTGCAGGTGATCTACTTTAGTTTTCCGCACCAAAGTGCATAAAAATCGGGTAAAACCTTCTGTACGGAGGTTAACCCAGGAAACATTTAATTCCAGCTTGCCTGGTGCTCTGTGGGGATGAAGCATCCGCGCTTATTCCCCCATCCCCCTTTCTTCCCGCTCCCGCTTCCCCACTTCTCCCGCAATCCCAAATAACGGCATAAATGCCCATCTATTTGTCGGATTGAATCCATGATTGTCGGTTAATAATCGCGACTAGACATCAGGAGTCCGTATGGCCGGAGATAGTCAAGAAAGCGATCTGGAAAAAACAGAACCCGCAACGCCCAGGAAATTAGAGAAGGCTAGGGAAGACGGGCAGGTAGCGCGTTCACCAGAACTTACCACCTTTATCTTGCTGCTCATCTCGGCTGGCGGCGTGTGGTTTATGGGTTCCAACTTAATGGGACAGTTGTCGGCAGTGTTAAAAAATGGCCTGCAAATGGAGCGGGAGCATGCATTCGATTCTCAGCTCATGTTGCTGCGTTTTGCTCAGCAAGTATCTGATGCGGTGCTGGCATTACTGCCATTGTTGTCGCTGTTGGTAGTAACAGCATTCTTTGCACCGATGCTGATGAGTGGCTGGCTGTTCAGCGCCAAAGCCCTGCAGCCTAAATTCAGTCGCATCAACCCCATGAGCGGTCTGGGCAGGATGTTTTCAAAGCGTAGTCTGGTGGAATTGGTCAAGGCACTGACCAAAGCGCTGGTGATTGGAGGCGTGGGTACCCTGATGCTATGGCACTCCAGAGAGGCGGTGCTTTCCCTGGCAAGCCAGTCGGTAGATGTTGGAATCACCAGCATGGGATATCTGCTGGGGCTGAGCTTTTTCATCATTGTCGGTTCGATGCTATTGATTGTGCTCATAGATGTCCCGTTTCAGATTTGGGACCATGCTGAGCAGCTCAAGATGACCAAGGAGGAAGTGCGCAAGGAGATGAAAGAAGACGAAGGTGATCCTTACATCAAGGCGCGTATTCGCAGTCTGCAACGGGAAGCGGCGCGCAAACGCATGATGGCAGAAATTCCAAAAGCCGACGTGATTATCACCAACCCTACCCATTTCGCCGTGGCATTGCGTTATCAGGACGATGTCATGCGCGCACCCAAAGTGGTAGCAAAAGGTAGTCATCTGCTGGCAGGTCGCATCCGTGAACTGGCACAGCAGCATAAGATCCCCATCCTGGAATCACCGCGGTTGGCCAGGGCGCTATATCACCACACCGAACTCGGCGATGAAATACCGGAAGCTCTTTATACGGCAGTGGCTGAAGTCCTGGCGTATGTGTTCCAGCTGCGGCGTTATCGTGAATACGGCGGGGCCGCGCCACAGTTATCACAGGAATTGCCGGTACCGGAAGAGCTGGATCCTCAAAGCAGGCAGCAAGCCAACGACGCGGATCAAGCTCGATGATGAATATGGACAGAATCTTAATTTCAGGCGCGAGCGGGAAGCTCTATGAATAACACACTAACCTTATCAACATTGCTGAATGGCGGCAGTGTGCGCAACTTTGCAGGCCCTATGTTGATCATCATGATTCTGGCGATGATGATTCTGCCGTTGCCACCTTTCATGTTGGATATCCTGTTTACTTTCAATATCGCACTGGCAATTATCGTGTTGCTGGTCAGTTTGCGTACCACCAAGCCGCTCGATTTCTCGGTATTCCCGACGGTGCTGCTGGTTACCACCTTATTGCGCCTGTCGCTCAACGTGGCTTCCACCCGGGTGGTGTTGCTGGAGGGGCACACCGGGCCAGATGCCGCTGGCAAAGTAATTGAAGCGTTCGGTCATTTTCTGGTGGGTGGTAATTACACTGTGGGACTGGTGGTGTTCGTGATTCTGGTGATCATCAACTTCATGGTGATTACCAAGGGCGCAGGACGCATCGCTGAGGTCAGCGCGCGCTTTGCTCTGGATGCAATGCCGGGCAAGCAGATGGCGATAGACGCCGATCTCAATGCGGGGCTGATCGGTGAGGATGAGGCCCGTACTCGCCGTTCGACAATTTCTCAGGAAGCGGATTTTTACGGTTCGATGGATGGTGCCAGCAAGTTTGTGCGTGGCGATGCAATTGCCGGCATCATCATCCTGCTGATCAATGTTATTGGTGGATTGGTCATCGGCGTGATGCAGCACAATATGGATTTGGGAGATGCTGCCCGCAATTACACCATGCTTGCCATCGGTGATGGTCTGGTGGCACAAATCCCTGCCCTGGTGATCTCTACGGCAGCGGGTATGCTGGTGAGCCGGGTTACCACTGACGAAGACATGGGGCAGCAGATGCTGGGGCAGTTGTTCAACCGCCCTCAGGCATTGATGTTGACTGCCATCATTCTGGGTGTCATGGGCATGATACCTGGCATGCCCCACGTTGCATTTCTGCTGCTGGCGGGATTGCTGGGGACCCTTGCGTACTATGTGACTGCCAAGGCCACCGTCGCGGAAGTGCAACAAGCACAAGCGCCGCGTGAGGAAGCCGTGGCACCGGCAACTCAGGATGCAAGCTGGGAAGATGTGATGCCGGTGGATACCTTGGGGCTGGAAGTGGGGTATCGCCTGATTCCGCTGGTGGACAAGGCACAGGATGGAGACTTGTTGAAGCGCATCAAGGGAATCCGCAAGAAATTCGCGCAAGAGGTGGGTTTCTTGCC
>JAYUYT010000083.1:0-27110 GCA_043752345.1 Nitrosospira sp. | reverse complement strand
CGCTTTCGGACACTCTTAGGCGCGTAGCTCAGCTGGTTAGAGCACCACCTTGACATGGTGGGGGTCGTTGGTTCGAGTCCAATCGCGCCTACCAGAATATTGGTTAAAGGGGTCGTGCGCACTGAGCCGTCTTTGCAGGACGGCTTTTATTCGCTGTGAGCACCTTGATGGGGCTCCAGAGCAAGAGTGGGGCGGGTGATGATGAGGAAATCCACGAAAGACCGGAGCATATCCGGTTAAGGTTTTGGCGCGCCCAACACGATTCGAACGTGTGACCCCCGCCTTCGGAGGGCGGTACTCTATCCAGCTGAGCTATGGGCGCAAATAGGGCTGCATCAGGTTTAGGGCACCCCTTAATGCTGCAGCGAGCGCTAGGATAGCTTTTTTTGTATCATTCGTCCAACGTAGTCGTATGCGTATTTTTGCATCAGAGAGTTTGAAGATATACAATTAACCGTTTTTGTATGGGGAGTTATTGTGAGCGACACTGAAGAGAGTTCCTTGGCCATCAAGACGCCGAAACAATTAATTACGGTTCTGCTGCTCGCTATTGTTTTTCCAATCGCGATCGTCGTGTTGCTGGCACAGTATGCCACTGGCGGCATTGCGGTGAACAAAAATGACCCTGCCTTGACGGATGAATCCGTAGCCAAGCGCTTGAAACCGGTGGGTGAACTGGTGCTTGCCAGTGACTTGCCACCGGCCGATGCGAACTCGGCGATGGGAACTGATCAAATAGCATCAGCCGCGACTCCGGTTGCAGCAGCCAGCGGTGCAGACAAGATTCAGACGATCTATACTGCCAGTTGTGCTGCATGCCACGTCAGCGGTGCGGCGGGCGCACCCAAACAAGGTGACAAGGCAGCATGGGCGCCGCGTATCAAGAGCGGCAATGCGACACTCTACGCCAGTGTGATCAATGGCAAAGGCGCGATGCCGGCCAAAGGTGGCAACACCAGTCTGTCCGATGACGATGTCAAAGCGGTGGTGGATTACATGGTGAGTCAGGCGAAGTGACTCGCTACAGCATTTAAGCAGTGGAGGGGCGGTCTGGAACCGCCCCTTATTTTTTGTAAGACGCGGGGGAGTGCATCAGAGATAGCGGTATAACGTACGAAAAACGGAAGCAGAACACGCTGCCTGCACATGGCTACTTACGCAATCGGGGATCTGCAAGGCTGTTATAAAGAGTTCAGGCAACTTCTTGAACTACTTAGTTTTGATGTCACAACAGACAAGCTGTGGCTGGTGGGGGATATCGTCAATCGCGGCCCGGATTCGCTGATCCTGTTGCGGTTTGTCAAGGCAATGGGTAATGCAGCAGTCATGGTGCTGGGTAATCATGACCTGCATCTGCTCATGGTGGCAGAAGGTTGTGCCAAGCTGCACCGCAGCGACACGTTGCAGGAGATACTGGCTGCGCCTGACCGGGACGCGTTGCTCTACTGGTTGCGGCAACAGCGACTGTTGCATGTGGAGGGTGATTACGTCATGGTGCATGCCGGTCTGCTGCCAACATGGACCGTAACACAAGCCGCATTGCTCGCACAGGAAGTAGAGGCTGCGCTGCGTGGCGATGATTTCCGTGAATTTTTCTCACATATGTACGGCAACCAGCCCGATCGCTGGGATGGCATTCTCGCCGGATATGATCGCTTGCGGGTGGTCACCAATGCCATGACACGCATGCGCGTATGCACCCCTGACGGGAAAATGAATTTTGCCTACAAAGGCCAAGTGCAGGATATCCCGGCCGGGTATCTGCCATGGTTTGAAACGCCGCATCGTGCCAGCCGGGAAGCTACGGTCATTTGCGGCCACTGGTCGGCACTGGATTTGCAGATAAGGGATAACCTAATCGCGCTCGATACTGGCTGTCTGTGGGGCGGGAGCCTCACGGCTGTGCGTCTGGAAGACCGGAAGGTTTTCCAGGTGTCTTGTGCGGCACCGGCAGGGACAGCGCGCTGGCGATAGCGTGCTCGGTAAAGCGCGCCAGTTCCCGCCGATTCTTCCCGCTGCTGTTGACCGGGTCGGCAAAGATCAGTTCCACCTCAATCCATGGCTGTCGTAATATTTGTTGCAGCGATTCCAGCAACGAAACGCCGACGTATGCCGCTGCTTTGCTGATATGCCCTGTCGCATCATGGTAGCGGATCGCTACCGGGTATAACAAGGTCTCAGCGATCACTGCCGGCTGCAATAGCGATGCATGAAAATGCCGCAATACCGTGCCGTCGCTGGTGGTGCCTTCCGGGAATACCGCAACTCGATCGCCGATAGTCAGCGCATTATTAATGTCCTGATTGATGCGGGCAGTGTCGCTGCGTTTTGTACGTTCGATGAACAGCGTACCCGCATTCTGGCTTAGCCATCCGAGCAGCGGCCAGTTGCGGATCTCGGACTTGGCGACGAAACGGGCAGGGCACACGGCGATGAGCGCATACACATCCAGCCATGAAACATGATTGGCTGCCAGCATTACCCGCTGTACCTCGGTGGGTGGTGGAATGCCGCTGCAGCGTAATTTAATGCAGAGTATCGCGAGCAGACCTGCCGACCAGTTCTGCGCCATGCGTTTCTGCGCGGGTTGATTGAGATACGGATATATCGCTGATTGCACCAGTCCGGAAATGACGTGCAACAGTAAGCGGGTGGAACGGAAGATTCGTGTCAGTAAACCAGGGGTGTTATTCATGCCGCCATTATCGCATCAATACGAGCGGTCTTTTGTTTTCGCTAATGCGTTACTCGTGAAGCTCCGCTTCCCGACAGGATGCGCACCCGCTCGCCGGGCTTGAAAGCTTCATCCGCTACCGCTTCCTGGGTAATCGCGACCAGCGAGCCGTTATCCAGTTTAACCGTGATCTCCACTCCCTTCCTGCGCGTTACTCCCTGCTCGAGCGTTTGACCCACCAGTCCGCCGCCGACCGCGCCGAGCACTGCACCAAGGGCACCAAGCGTGCCATCCCCCATAAAGCTGCCGCCGATACCGCCCGCCACACCCCCTGCCACCGCGCCCACACCGCTGCGGGTACCCTCGAGTTGCACTTCACGCACACTTTCCACCACACCGGTGCGTACGCTTTGTTCTTGCCGTGCTTGATCACGCGAATAGGTGCTACCTCCCAAACCGGTTGCGCAGCCGCTCAATATGACTGTGGATAGACCGATCAATGCTGCTACCAGAATATGTTTCATTGTGTCCTCCTTATGGAATGCGACTACCGAAAGCTTCAAAATAACGCTGATCGATTTCATCCCGGCTGAAACTGTGATTCTGCCCGCCCCGCTGTGCGATTTTCAGTGCGCCCATGAGCGAACCCAGCCGTCCAGTCGTTTGCCAGTCCATGTTGTTGGCGATGCCAAACAGCAGTCCGGCACGATAAGCATCGCCGCAACCGGTCGGGTCGACCATCGCGTCGGGCTTGACGCACGGAATCTCGATCTGCTGCTCGTTGGCATAAATCACCGATCCTTCTGCTCCTTTTGTGACCACCAGACCCTTGACCAGTTTCGCCAGTGCTTCCAGTGTGCGGCCGGTACGTTCCTGCAATAGCTGGCCTTCGTAATCGTTGACCGCGACGTAATCGGCCTTGTCGATGAAATCCAGCAGCTCTTCGCCGTTGTACATCGGCAGGCCCTGGCCGGGGTCGAACAGGAAAGGGATGCCTGCCTCATGAAACTCGCGCGCATGCTGCACCATGCCATCGCGTCCGTCCGGGGCGATAATGCCGAGACTCACATCTTTGGCATCGGTTACGTGGTTCTGATGGGAAAAATTCATCGCGCCGGGATGGAATGCAGTGATCTGGTTGTCCGCCAGATCAGTGGTGATGAATGCTTGTGCGGTGAAGGTGTCGTGCACGGGGCGCACGTGGGTTTGCGCCAGATTCAGTTTCTGCAGCCGGTGATCGTAGAGCTGATAGTCATCGCCCACCGTGGCCATGATCAGCGGCGCACCGCCGATCATCTGCAGATTGTAGGCAATGTTGCCGGCGCAGCCGCCGAATTCCCGGCGCATGTCTGGAACCAGGAAGGCGACATTCAGAATATGAATCTTCTCCGGCAGGATATGATTCTTGAAGTGGTCGTTAAACACCATGATGGTGTCGTAAGCAATGGAGCCGCAAATGAGTGTGTGCATGGTTTTGGGCACGAGACTGGAAAGCTGGATTATAGCAGCAGTATCAGCACCGAATTCTGTTGTGGCGGAGATGGCGAGTTAGAATGGGCGGGCCAGTTCGAGGCCGAGGTACATGGTAGTTCCGTCCAGCGCCTTTCTTGCACCGCCACGTAGGGTAACGTCTGTTCCCAACAATAATCTGAGCCCCGTCATAGCCCATCCATACTGTTGGATCTGGAAACTGGGGTCGCCGAGAACGATTGCTTCCGGGCCGGTGAGCATGCGCTCGTGTAGGTTATACAGCAGACGGCCACGCGCCCAATAGCTGTTTTGCCCGGTAACATAATTGGCATTGATATTCGCACGCCATTTATCGTTCAGGATACGTTCTCCCTCTATCTGGAATCTGCCGCGAACAAAACCACCGCGTGCCGGATTATTTAGAGCATCTGGCGTGAACTGGGTGTCGCGATACACCACACCGGCAAATGTCGCCCACGATCCCCACGGCCCGGATTTCTGGTAACCCAGCGAACCCTCTATGCCGCGTTGTTCCGCCTGAGTTTGCTGATCACCATTGTCATAGGCATAGGTCAGGCGATCCACCCACAGGCGTTGTACCATCCCATTCCCGAGACTACCCAGACGGCTGTGTATCGGCATGATCATCCCGGCGTAGAGTGCCGAGTAGGTAGTTCCGGTGTTCGTTTCCCCCCCTGTCATTGTCAGCACTCGTGGCTCGGGCGCCATGGCTGCCGCCACCGTATTCAGCAGTTCCTGCTTGCCTTTACTGTCAGCAGGCAATGCATCGGCGAAACGTTTGGCATCTGCAAAGCGCTTCTCCTGTAAAGCGCTCAGCGCCAGCCCGCTGCGGGCATCATGCTGTTCAGGATTCCACGTCAATGCCTTGTTGAACCAAACTACGGCAATCGTAGTTTTCTGCGTATTGAAATAATGCCAGCCGCTCAGCAGAGCGGCATCAGCATCGCGATAGTGCTCGATGTCGCCGCCAAGCTGTTGCAACAATGCGCGAAATGCGGCCTGATTTTTCGCCTGATGTGCTGCCAGTAGTTTTTCCATGCCATGGTCGTAGCGCAACCGGCGGAACTTAGTCTCACCTGCGTCGCTGCGGATTGCCTGCGCCTCGCGTTCGAGCAATGCTTCCCACATGACGGCATCCAGCCAGGATTTGGCTTTATAAAGTGTTGCCAGGCGATCCTGTTCGCCGCAACCGGGGATCAACCGCTGCAGGATGAGGCGCAGGGCATCCGTTTGTTTCAGCGCGACCTGTGCTTCGGCCAGAGCCCAGGCCCAGTCAACGTGCGAGCAGGCAAAATCTTCAGGATGCAATTCTGCTAACTGTATGAGCACGGCTGCGTCCTTGCTGTGGATTGCCTGCTCGATCTTCTGCCGCAGCCTGCCTTGCTGCAGCAGGCTGAGCAACTCCTGCGGCGGTTGCCACTTGCCATGGCTGGCGCGCATGCGGTCGATTCCAGCCTGTAGCGCATCATATTGCTCGTTTTGCAGCAACTGCCACAGCGGTGTTTCATCTGGCATCGCCGCCTGCTGTTTCCTGGCAGGCTCGGTAACTGCCGCTTTGGACAGGGAGGGTGATGAGGCGGGAGATTCTGCTGGCGCTGCATGGCTTTCTCCCGGCGCCGCGATGTCAGGTTGGATGGCAGGAGCGGAGGTGGTATTAAGCTGGGTGTTTTTCTGCAATGAAACCATATTGGACAATGCGGGTTGAGATCCAATTGATCCGCCCGCGGTAGCGGAAACGATATTGGAGGCTGCGGATAGAGGTTTGACCAGTCCGCTTGCAACCGCGATGGGTTGCTCACTCGTATGTGCCGGTTTTCCCGGTGGTTTGGCGGCATCCGCTGACCAGCCCAGCAGTATTTCATCCGGCCTATATTCGGTGGCAAACACGAAAGCGCCGGGGAAATGATTTTTTATTCCAGCCAGTTGATTTTCCGCTTCTCTTTTGCTGTTCCAGTAGCCGATGCGCAGCTTGTGCTGACCGACATGTTTTTCGATGCGCACAAAAGGCAGATCCTGTACTTTCTGCCAGGCATTCTTAACTGTTGCAGGAGTGCCGGTCAGAACCTGGATGGAGTAGTAGTCGCGGTGGGCGACCGGTTCAGCCGCAGCCAGGGGGGGAACTATCAGTCCCAGCCAGGGAACGACCAGAATCAGTTTGAGTAGAACATGCAATTTCAACGCCCGCGTTCCTTGAGCATGACTTTGGCGAGTAGCAGCAACACCGAGGAATAATAATCCTGGGTGGGGTCCAGCGCTGGCAGCCGCACCGAGCGCAGGTTGGGGTGGGCCAGTGTCAGCTGAGCGATGCCGCGGATGCCAGGTGAAGCGTCGTAGGAATCGATGCTGTCGTCATTGAGGTTGGTCCAGGCCGGCATGAACTTCGCGCCTTTGAAATGTCCCCAATAACCCTGGAAGGGCAGCAACAGCTCGGCTGTTTCGCGTTTCGCCCATAACAGATACAGCGGAATGCGCACTGCATCGTAGCTGAAGCGCGCCGGGAAACCTGCTGCCGGAGTTAGTTTGTCAGCCAGCAGTACCCAGTCCGCCGACAGTCCCCAGCGGCCGAAATGTGCTTCGAGCAATAGATTAATGCCAGTCTGCTGCAGCTCCGCCCATTCGGGCGCAGGGTCGGCTTGGGCGATTTCCTGGAGCGCGGGGAACAGCCAGTAGGATGGATTGATTACCACCCCCTCCGCCCGGTCAAACCCTTCTGTGCCTGCGAGTAAAACGATCCCCCGGCCGGTCCTGCGCAGCAATTTTTGCCGGACGTCCTGAATGATCTCCATAGCAGCCGAGAGATAGGCCGGTTCCTGCCACTTGCGCTGGGCGCGCAGCAGCGCCCAAGCGACGAACAGATCGCCATCGGCGGCGTTGTTCTTGTCACTCACGCCGTCCTTGGGCGACCAGCTCCAGGCCAGCAGTTTGTCATCCCGCACCTGCAGATTCTGGCGGCTCCACTGCCACATGCCATCGAATGCGGCACGATCGTCATGATGGACCGACAGCAACATCGCCATGCCCTGACCCTCGGAATGGCTGATGGTATTGTCGCGGCCATTATCAATGATGCGCCCTTCAGGTTGCAGGAAACGCTGCTTGAACAGCAGCCAGTCAGCATTTGCCGCATTTGCATCGATGCTGGACAGCAGCAGGAATACGGCTGCCACTGCCGACAGCATCCTCAGCCTATTTCTGCCATATGCCATATTAAACATATGGATACTTAAAAATCTCATGTAAGATTCGATTTTTCATGTTCCTACGGAGTTCGAATAGCCATGACGACTGAGAATAACGGAACCCCACCTCTGGAGAACAAGGGAAACCCGCCTCTGGAGAATAGCGGAAACCCGCCTCCCGAGCCAGAGGAGAGCGATGATATCGAGCAGTTTCTTGAGCAGCAGGCGAAGCTCGAAGCTGCGCTGAAAAAGAAGTTCACCAAGTTCATCACCATCATGTTTACCGACCTCAAGGGCTCTACTTCCATCGCTGAAACCGAGGGCGACATGGTCAGCCGCATGCTGATCAAGGAACACAACGACATCGTCATGCCGGCGATCCAGCAGAACAATGGCGTATTCATCAAATCCATCGGCGACGGCACACTGTCTACCTTCGAAAACGCGCTGGACGCGGTGCGCGCCGCAGTGCGGATTCAGCGCGGTATGGACGAGCTCAACATGGCGCAGAAGTTCAAAATCCCGGTGCTGATGCGTATCGGTCTGCATAGCGGCATGTGTATCGTGGAAAAGAATGATATTTTCGGTGATGCCGTCAATACTGCTTCGCGTTTCGAGTCGTCGGCCACCCCGGGCGATATTTTCATGTCTGAGGATACCTACAATGCCCTGAGCGACAAAAGCGAAATTTATTGCCGCTTCGTCAAGCAGATTACGCTGAAAGGCAAGAAAGAACCTTACAATGCATACAAGGCGTTCTGGAACTCGCAAGAAATAGAACGTGACAGAATAGAGGGTGCTGCACCCGCCGCACCGGCTCCCAAGCCCACCTCCAAACTGAAACTCATCCTGATTGTGCTGATCCCTTTGCTGCTGGTGCTGGCTCTTACCATGCGCGACAAGGTGGGCGACCAGGTCGGCATGGGCAACGAGTCGCGTACCATCAACTACTCCATTCCCATTCCGGACGAGAAATAATCATTCCTTTTTCGGTTCCTTCTTCTGTGCTTCTCCCAGCTTGCGCGTGGCGCGGTAGCGCCTGAGCAGCACAAATATCAGGAAGGCCAGACCCAGTATCAACAAGCCCAGCAAGGCGTGATAAGCGTAAGGATAGGAATAGAGGAAAGAGTCTATCCACGATACGTCCCCTTGCTTGCCGGTCGCATAGGTTTTGCCTACCATCATGCTGGTTACCTTGAACTTGGGTTGCGTCATTTCCACCAGCACCAGATCGCCATAAATTTGACCTTGCACTTCGGGATCGAGCAAGGCTTCGCCCAGGCTCAACAAGTCTGCGGGATCATCGGCGGAAAGCGTCATGATCGTTCGGCCCACTTGAAACGGCGACTCGAACTGCATCAACAACCCGCTGCCTTCACCCAGCGCACTGATCTGGCGGCTGTGCGCCAGGGTGGCGGTTTCATTTTGCCAGCCACGCACCACCGGGTAGGGGATCAAAGAGGTCTTGCTGGTGTGCAACGGAGAATGGGCCTTCAACGTATTAGGCATAGTCCTTTGATCGCCAATGACGACCACATCTCCCTTCCACTTTTCCAGGGAGTCGAATCCGACCTTGATATTCAGTAACGGGAAACCGTTCTTTTGTGTCATCAGCCCGACCAGATTCAGTGCGGCAGCAACGGCCTCATTGGAGGAGGGATCCGTGAGGTAGATCAGCGAATCATAACCGTCAGGCCAGCGGGTAAATGGGAAGCCGTTAAGCATGAGCAGTTCGAGCTTGGGCAACTCGACGAAATGTGGCATGTCCGGGAATGTCAGGGTGGAGTTGTCAAATATACTGACGAACAGATTATTCGTCAGTGTCAATTCGCACTCCTTGAGTTCGGGGTGCAGTTCCAGCCCGAATGAAATGATATTGGCGCCGGGTTTGAACAAATAGGTGGGCAGGTCTATTTGATAGTTCTGCAACACGTCCCCGTTTTTATTATTGAGCCAGATCGCACGTGCCGAAATGCCGTTAACCACCACATGTATGGCGGAGCTTTCGCGCCCACCGGAGCCATAAGCAAAATTAAGCGTCAACTTGGCAGAGTGATTCTGCAGGACCAGCATATCCGACGGCAGGCGGAAGCTCAATTCCTTGCCGGTAGGGTTCATGCCTTTGAAGGTGGCGGTAGGGAAGTTTAGTGTTTTGAAATCGTAGACTTTGTTGGCGGCCAGAACATCGCGCCCGCCATAAGACGCCACTTCGGGCATTTTGAATTCGAAAGCGTTGAGCTCCTGCGTGCCAGGGTAGGCGAAAGAAATATTGGAAAAAGTCAGCGCTGCCATTTTCACGTGATCGAAGTTTTCGCCGGACACTACCACCAGCGCGCGCGCATTATCCGCGCCACCGCCAGCTGGCAGCGGGAACACTTTAAGGTAACCGCCTTTCACCGCGCCCAGAGAGAGCTGATATGGCCCCAGAAACTGCTGCATGAAGGCGGTTCGCCCAATCACGATATTGTCCACACCGGGTTTGATTTGTGGTGAGACACCAAAAGTCACTTTGCGGTAATCGTAATGCCGTGCGACCCCGGAAGCGATGAGCGCGGCAAGGGTTAGATTTTCTGCGGAGCGGTCTTCGGTGATGAGGTTGACGTGCGCTTCGGGGTAGGTCTTGGGATCGAACAAGAATTTCGCGATGGACGAGAGCTTCAACGGCACCGGGTTGAGCTCATACTCGACCTGCAATGAAGAATCCTGCATGCTGATGTCGGTCCAGAGGCCCGGTGCGCATGGATTCTCGCACCCTGTCGTCGAATAGCGCTGGGCAACCGTAAAGTCGATCTTGTTGTAGCCCGGCTTCAGGTATTGTGGCGGCACGTTCACCGCGAGCAGCGCGTCTGGCATCAGCGGGTTGAGTTTGACCTGGGCGATGGGCACATCGTTGATTCTGATGACGAGTTGGGAAAGATCGCCAATCATGCTGATGGACGAGATGTAGTGCAGGTTGAGCGTAACTTTTTTGACATTCCAGCGGTCGGAAATGGGGATTTCCAGCGATGCTGCGTCGCCAATGCACTTCAGTTTTATCATCGAGTGCGGCGTAAGCTTTTGCAGCGGGATCAGGATTTCCTCAGCCATGGCAGGCAGACTGACCAGCAGGCTCAGCAGGCAGCCCAGCAGGAGTCCCATTCGGTTTTTCCGTTCATTGGCTTGCTGCCGCCACTTGGAGGTGGCGGCATTGCAGCTGTAATTGGTATGGAGGCCAAGTTTCATTATGTTTTTGTCTTCTTGTCGGACTTTGCAATGCTCTTGGCATCTACCTTGGCAGCGACCTGGGCAGCTGGTTTAGGGCTGATTCTGGGGATTTTACGCCGGTTAACCATTTTCCCGGGTTGTGGGCCAACCTTGGCAACGGCTGCGATGGCAGGCTTAGGGACGAGTCTGGGAGCTTTGCGCCGGTTTACCATTCGGCCGGATGGCTGATCGCTCTTGGTGTCCATCTCAGCATTGGCTTCGACGGCTGCTTTGGCGGCGGAGCTGCGACCGATTCTGGGGATTTTGCGCCGGTTCGCCTGCACATCATGGATGGTATTCTTTATGAGCAGCAAACCACGCCCGGTATCAACCTGCAACTCTTCCATATGCTGTCTCAATGGCAGATATAGGCTGATCTTTTCCAGGATAAATGGCAGGTTAAAATTGACTTTCTTCAGGAACTTCAGGCGCATAACCGTCATCTGGGAAAGTAACATGACCGCGCTCTGGACGCTACCCTTGAGGCCGGTCACGAAGAAGTACCACAACATTTTCGGTACTCCCTTGGAAGTGGATTTTTTGTCCCACAGTTCAAGCCAGCGTTCGCTGTCACCATATACATAATTGACTGCTTCGATATATTTTTCCCGATTCAGCATCAGTTCGGTGCCGCACAGATAGCCACCCCCATCTTGCGGGAAAGACCGCATTATTTTAGCCTCGAAGTGGAAGGATTGGCCGCGCATGTCAAAAGCATCCGAGTGACGGGCGTCGATGAAGATCCGCTCCTGCGGCACCAGCGGATACGGTACTTGCACCTTGAAACCAATACCGGTCAGGGAAATATCAGTCAGATTCGCTGTGGTCGTATAATTCAGGCGCGGGAACGATATGCTGATTTCCCCCGACACATTGAGGCGGTGAAAATGCCGTATCTGTTTGCGTTCCCAGAATGCACCCAGCGATACCATCGCCAGGTAAAAATTGTAGAGACACCATCCCCCCGTCACCAGGATTACCTCGCGCATCATGGGCTCGTCAAACCATTTGATGGCTGCCAATATCAGGGCGATGACATTCACCAGGATGATGCCAAAAAATATCTTGGCAAGTGGATTGAGGGATGCATTGGCCTGTGTCTGGCCTTTTGGGGTGACCTTGAACGACGGCTTGTGCGGGTTAATGATTACCGAGATGACCGCAGGAATCAGGAACATGGCCTGCACACTCTCATATATTTCCGAAAAGAACGGCTGGCGCGCCTTAGCATAGAGAAAGTCCATGATCAGGAGAACGGACAACACGTAGGGCAGAATGTACGCAACGACCTGCCCGCCTGATGCATGGTAGATTTTTAGCCCGAGGATGAGAAAAAGAGCTGGGGCAATAAAATAAAAGAAGCGCGCCAGGCCGAAGAACCAGAAGAAGCATGAGTTGAAGTAGCACACGCGTTGCGGCCAACTAAGCCCAGGGGCGAAAAGCGGGTTATTCATGATGAACATCTGCAGCATGCCTTGTGCCCAGCGGGTGCGCTGCAGCGCATAATCGTCATAGTTTTCTGGTGACAGGCCGCACACCATGGGTTGTTCCACGTAAACGCTGTTGTAGCCTTTGCTGTGCAGCAGGAATGCGGTTTCACTGTCTTCGGTGATAGTTTTTCCGCAAATGCCGCCCACTTCCATCAAGTAACTGCGGCGCAACACCGCCGCCGAGCCGCAGAAGTAGCTGGCATTCCAGAAATCCAGCGCGGGGTGGATGGTGCGGTAGAACATGTCATTCTCGCCGTTAGGATTGCCAACCCCCACCAGATTCTTTTCCACCGGGGTGGGGTTGATGAAGAAGTGCGGCGTCTGCACCAGAAACAGCTTGGGGTCGGCGAGGAAATAGCCCACCGTGCGCTGCAGCATGTTGGTGGTTGGCACATGGTCGCAATCCAACATCAGCACCAGTTCTCCATCGGTGTGATTGAGGGCGTGATTGAGGTTACCCGCCTTGGCGTTGCCATTGGTTTCGCGCGTGATGTAATTGACCCTCAGTTCCCGCGCCATTCGCCGTAGGCGATAGTGGCGTTCCCACGCTGCCTCCATCGACTCAGGCTGGCCGCGCTTGTTGAGCGTGCCGCCATCGTCGCAGATGTGGATGCGCAGCCGGTCCTGTGGATATTCCATCTGAGTTGCCGCGATCGTGGTGATGCGGATGATGTCGTCGGATTCATTGTAGGTGGCGATAAAAACGTCGACAACAGGCAGATCGGTGGCATCTTTCGGCAATATTGTCGGCCGGCCTGTAAGTGGCCAGAGATTAACAAACATGCCGAGAAAGAGCAGGATCAGACCATATATTTCGGCAAGGTACAGTAGTGCCATGCCGATAAAATCTAGTGGCCCGGTATAAATCAGACTTTGCAGGCTGCGCCACAGGATGTAGCGCATTGCCAGATAGCCGGCCAGCAATATGAACACCAGCCGCCAGGGTGGCCGTTGGAACATGCGCAGCTTGTAGAGCGCTGCCATCAACAACAGACAACCCCAACCTGTGACAGCCTGGCGTGTCGCATCGAAATAGTTCTGCGCGAAAAGGACCAGATACAGGAGTACCGCAATGAATGCCAGCGGCAGCCATTTTTGCAGTTCGTGCAGCGGTATTCTGGTTGGCATCAGAGTCATTTGTAATTTAATCAGCTGTTGTACTGCAATGGCATACTCATGCTGCTGTCTCCAGGCGAACGGCGCCCAGCCTCACCCAATATGTGCTATGCCGATTATCTGGTTGCTGGGGAGAAATTAATCAGCTGAATAGAGGAGGGTTTACCCCTCTTTTGTCGTTGCTGACTTGGTGAACAGAGCCGGTGCACGTGTGGTTTTTGCATCAACCGTGCTCAGCCCCGCTCTTGAATGGGGGATGGCAGGTAAATAATCGAGGAGAGGGGGAGTCAGCCTGTCTGCGGCCAATCAAGACAAGTGACGCCGGGAAGAATTGACGCAAGCAGGTTTGGCCGGATAGAATCGGCCGCTATGCCAGCGTGCTTGTTCTTTCTGAATGCGGCTGTTGATTTGGAAGCAGACTGTGGCCCGAAAACTCGGGGATGGGCGATTAAGTGGAATGATGAACGCGAACACTCTGACTGTTGACGACTTGCTGCAACGGCTGGATGATCTCAACGCCATTGGCATCGCATTGTCGAAGGAACGTGATACCACCCGGCTGCTGGAGACCATTCTGTTAGCCGCCAAGAGCATCACTAACGCCGATGGCGGCACCCTCTACCTGATGCAGGAAGAACAGGGCGAGCGCACGCTCAAGTTCGAGATCATGCGCACCGATTCCCTGCATATCGCCATGGGCGGCACCACCGGTGTGCCAATTACGTTTTACCCGATCCATCTGATCGGCAAGGATGGGAAACCGAATAATTTCATGGTGGTGGTCTACGCTGTGCTGCACGACGAAACTGTCAACATTGCCGATGCCTACACGGCAGAGGGATTTGATTTTTCCGGCACCAAGAATTTCGACAAAAAAACCGGTTATCGCTCGCAGTCGTTCCTGACGGTACCGATGAAGAACCATGAGAATGAAATCATCGGTGTATTGCAGCTGATCAATGCCCAGGACAAACAGACCAACACGATCATCCCTTTTTCTGCCGCCGATCAGCACATGGTCGAGTCGCTTGCTTCACAGGCGGCCATTGCGCTGACCAACCGGCAACTCATCAACCAGTTGGAGAATCTGTTCGAATCCCTGATCAAGCTCATCAACACCGCGATTGACCATAAATCACCCTATACCGGTGGCCATTGCGAGCGGGTGCCGACACTGTCCCTGATGCTGGCTGATGCGGTCAATCGCACCACTGTCGGGCCGCTCAAGGACTTTCAAATGAGCGAGACGGACAGATATGAATTGAAAATAGCAGCGTTGTTGCACGATTGCGGAAAAATTTCCACGCCGGTGCACGTGGTGGATAAGGCCACCAAGCTGCAAACCATTTTTGATCGCATCGACATGATTGATGCTCGTTTTGAGGTGTTGAAGCGGGATGCCGAGATTGAACTGCTTAAGGCCAGACTGGAGTCAGGACCAGATTCACTGGCAACTGCGGAAATGGAGCAGCAATTCCAGGAGCGTATCTGCAAAATTGATGAAGATCGAGAATATCTGCGCAGGTGCAACCTGGGTGGCGAATTCATGGCGCCCGAATTGCAGGAGCGGGTCAAGCAAATAGGCAGCGGATATACCTGGCAGAACAGCGAGGGGAAACAGGTTCCATTTCTCAGCGAAGACGAGATCTACAATCTCAATATCAAGGCTGGCACGCTGACGGCGGAAGAGCGTGAAATCATCAATGACCACGTGGTGCTGACCATCAAGATGCTGGAAGCGTTGCCCTGGCCCAAGCATTTGCGCAACGTGTCCGAATACGCCGGCGGCCATCATGAGCGCATGGATGGCAAGGGTTATCCGCGTGGACTTACGCGCGAGCAGATGTCGGTGCAGGCGCGGGTGATGGGTATTGCCGATATATTCGAGGCACTTACCGCGGCGGATCGTCCTTACAAGAAAGGTAAGACGCTGACGGAGTCTCTCAACATTCTTGGCAAGATGAAGCTCGGCAACCACATTGACGCCGACCTGTTCGACGTGTTTGTACGGGAGAAAATCTATTTGGATTACGCCAGACAGTTTCTTGATCCGGCGCAGATTGACGAAGTTGACGAGTCAAAAATACCTGGCTTCATGCCAGGGAATGCATAGCTTCTGAGCAAACATCACGTAAGTGTGACGACTGAGTTTCTCAACAAGCGGCATTTCCGGCATACTACCTCAGGATGACTGTTTCCAGGTCAAATCCGGTTCGCGTGCAGCTTTCACGTCATCCAGTTTGCGTACCGGCGTGGTATGCGGCGCGCCTTTGACCATTTCCGGTTGGGCGTGAGCTTCAGCCAGGATTTCCTTCATGGATGAGATAAAGGCATCGAGGGTTTGCTTGGACTCGGTCTCAGCCGGCTCGATCAGCAGGCATTCCGGCACCAGCATTGGGAAATAGGTGGTGGGGGCGTGGTAACCCTTGTCCAGCAGACGCTTGGCCACATTCATCGCGGTTACGCCGGTTTTTTCCTTGAGATCTTTTAGCGTGACAATGAATTCATGGCTGGCACGGCGAGTTGGGTAGGCGATTTCAAAACCCGCTTTGCTCAATTCCGCCATCAAGTAATTGGCATTAAGCGTGGCGAACTCGGCTACCCGGTACATGCCTTCCGCACCCAGCAGACGGATGTAGATATAGGCCCGCAGCAGCACGCCGGCATTGCCCATATGCGCAGACAGTCTGCCGATGGATTGCGGTATCTCTTTTTCCGTCAACCAGCGGTACGCTCCTTGTTCAAATGCCACGATCGGTACCGGCATGAACGGCAACAGGCGTTCGGCAACCCCTATCGGAGCAGAGCCTGGACCGCCGCCGCCATGCGGGGTGGAGAAAGTCTTGTGCAGATTGATGTGAATCACGTCAAACCCCATGTCGCCCGGTTTTACCTTGCCGAGTATCGCGTTCAGGTTTGCGCCATCATAGTAGAGCAGTCCGCCTGCCTCGTGAACAATCCTGCTCATTTCAGCAATGTTCTTTTCGAATATGCCGAGCGTGGACGGATTGGTCAGCATTAATCCGGCGGTTTTCGGCCCTACCGCCGCTTTCAGCGCAGCCATATCGACATCGCCTTCCTTGCCGGTGGGAATTTCCACCACCGTGTAACCGCACATCACTGCCGTGGCCGGGTTGGTGCCGTGGGCTGCATCGGGCACGATGATTTCGGTACGGGCATAATCTCCCCGAGCTTCGTGGTAGGCACGTATCATCGCCACACCGACCAATTCACCTTGGGCGCCAGCCATCGGCGTAAGACTCACGCCCGCCATGCCGGTTACATCCTTCAGTATTTCCTGCAATTCGTACATGCATGCCAGGAAACCTTGCCCGGTATCTTCCGGCGCCAGCGGATGCCGCGCCAGAAACTGCGGCAGCATGGCCAGCGAGTTACATGCCCGCGGGTTGTATTTCATGGTGCAGGAGCCCAGCGGATAGAACTGCGTGTCGATCGAGAAATTCAATTGCGACAGTCGCGTGTAATGGCGCACCGTATCCATTTCAGAGACTTCCGGCAACAGTGGCGGTGTCTTGCGCAGCAGATGCTGCGGAATATTTCTGACTTCCGCAGCAGTCGTCGGAGATTGGGAATAGTTGCGCCGCCCGGGGCGTGAATGTTCGAATATCAGCATGGTTGGATCCGCACCTTTGCGGTTAGTGTTCTGTAAGGTTTATTTCAATGCAGCCAAAGCCGCATCGTAATTAGGTTCGTCTTTTATTTCCGGCACCAGTTCAGCATGGATTACGGTGTCATTTTCATCCAGCACCACCACTGCACGTGCGGTGACACCGGCCAGTGGGCTGTCGGTGATGGCAACGCCATAATTCTTCATGAATTCTGCGCCGCGCATGGTTGACAGCACCACCACCTTGTCCAATCCCTCAGTGTCGCAGAAGCGGCTCATCGCAAAAGGCAGGTCGGCGGCAATTATCAGCACCACGGTATTGTGCATGTTGCTGGCTTTCTCGTTGAATTTTCGCGTGGAAATGGCGCAGACAGGCGTGTCCAGACTGGGCACGATATTCAGTACTTTCTTCTTGCCGGCAAAATCAGCCAGCGTTATATCTTTCAGATCCTTGTTTACCAGCGAGAATGCCGGCGCCTTGGTGCCGACTTTCGGAAAAGTGCCTTCGACTTTGATGGGGGTGCCTGCGAGAGTGACCATGTTGTTCTCCTTGGTTGAGTATGATTGAAGATCGATCAAGATTATGTTGCGAAGTGCGTCGGTATATCCTGTTATGCCAGTACCCGGCCCAGATGTTCCACGTATTTTTTCAAGTCGTTCGCTATCTTGGTTTCGGTCGCGCATACCAGCAGCGCATTGCCGAGTTCCGGGTAATGTTCCCCCATGTCCAGTCCGGCCAGTATTCCCTGGGCTTTAAGCGTTTGCAGCACCGCGCCGGTTGGTGCGGGTAGCGTTACTGCCGCTTCGTGAAACAAGGGGCCGCTGAAAATTCTTTTTACTCCTTTCAGGGTCTCCAGTTGTTCGACCAGTGCCACGGTATTGGCATGGGACTGGGCGGCTACCCGCCGCAGTCCTTCCGGTCCCAGCAAAGACATGAAAATGGTGGCGGCAGTGACCATCAATCCCTGGTTGGTACAAATGTTGGAGGTAGCCTTGGAGCGGCGGATATGTTGCTCGCGCGCCTGCAGCGTGAGCACGAAACCGGTCTTGCCATCCAGATCGGTCGTGCGGCCGATGATGCGTCCCGGCATCTGCCGCACCAACGACTGCTTGCAGGCCATGAATCCGAAATACGGTCCGCCGCTGGAAAGCGGAATGCCCAATGGCTGACCTTCACCCACCGCCACATCTGCGCCCGTGCTGCCCCACTCACCGGGTGGGGTGAGCAGTGCCAGCGCCATGGGATTAACCACGGCTATGGCCAGTGCGTTGTTGTCATGCGCCCAGTCGGTAAGGGCATCCACCGGTTCGAGCACACCAAAGAAATTGGGTTGGGGGATAACCAGCGCAGCAATATCCTGGCCTGCGTAGGGTGCGAGGCTTTCCACCAGCGTGTGACCACATTCTGCGCAATAGGGGATTTCTACGACTTCAATGCCCTGGTTTTTGACGATGGCGCGCACTACCCTGCGGTAGATCGGATGTACGGTGGTGGGCATCAGAATGCGGCGCGAGGACTTGTGCGAGCGCACTGCCATCAAGGCCGCTTCAGCCAGCGCGGAAGCGCCATCATACATGCTGGCGTTGGACACATCCATGCCGGTCAGAGAGGCCATCATGGTCTGGTATTCGTAGAGCAATTGCAGTGTGCCCTGGCTTGCTTCCGCCTGATACGGAGTGTAGGAGGAATAGAATTCGCCGCGGGTAGTGATCTGCCACACTGCGGCAGGGATATGATGTTCGTAAGCGCCGGCACCGATGAAATTGAGATAGCGTCCATCCACCTCGGCCCGCTCTTGCATCAGCCGGGAGATTTCCATTTCGCTCAACCTCGGCAGCGCTTTCAGGCTGCCGCTCTTCAGGGCGGGAGGAATCTCATCGAACAGTTCTTCAATGGTGTTTGCGCCGATGCTTGCAAGCATCGTGCTTATGTCTTCTTCAGTATGGGGAATGAACGGCATGGTTTGTTTTCATGAATCGTGAGTAAGAAAAGTGCAATGTGCAGAACGAAAACAGAAGTAGGAAGCTGTTATTCACACTTCATTCTCTACCCGCCCGGTTTTATCAATGTGCCTCGCTTTCAAGTACCTTCTGGTAGCCTGCGGCATCGAACAGACCATCCAGATCGGCAGTGTTGGTTGGCTTTAGTTTGAACAGCCACGCCGCATAGGGATCCTGATTGATTTTTTCCGGTGCGGATTGAAGCTCTGAGTTGATGGCGGTTACTTCCCCCGAGATGGGTGCATACACGTCAGCGGCAGCCTTGACTGATTCCACCACGGCGCATTCTTCTTTCTGCTTGAGTTTGCGTCCCACTTGCGGGATCTCCACAAATACCATGTCGCCCAGCAGTTCCTGGGCATGTTGAGTAATGCCGATCGTTGCAGTGCCGTCATCCTCAAGTCTTACCCATTCGTGGGATTTGGTGTATTTCAGGTTAGTTGGGATATCCATGTTTTCGCTCCGGGATTAAATAATATTGTTCTGTTGTTCAGATCAAACTCTTACCGTTCCGCACGAACGGGTATTTCACTACTTTTGCTCGCAGCATCTTGTCACGCACTACTACCTGTACTTCATCACCAGCAGACACCTGTGACGGCAGTCGTGCCAGCGCAATGGACTGGTTGAGCGTAGGCGAAAATCCGCCGCTGGTAATTTCACCTTCAGCTTCTTTGTTATCGTGGCGCGCAATGACTTTTTGATGACTGCGCAACACGCCGCGATCCAGCAGCAGCAGACCGATCAATTGTTGTGTCACCGGTGTTGCCAGCAGCGCTTGCTTACCGATGAAATCCCGCTCGCTTTTCAAGTCGACTGTCCAGCCCAGTCCGGACTCCAGCGGGTTGGTGGTTTCATCCATATCCTGGCCGTAAAGATTCATGCCAGCTTCGAGTCTCAGCGTGTCACGTGCACCGAGTCCTGCGGGAGCCACCCCTGCAGCATGCAGTGCATTCCAGAAGCTCGCGGCGTCAGTGGTGGGCAGTATGATTTCGAAACCATCTTCACCAGTGTAGCCGGTCCGTGCAATAAAATATTGATCAAATGTGGTCGCCTGGAACAGCTTCAGGTTTTCTGTCACCGCCTGGGAACCGGCAATGACTTGCCAAACCTTGGCACGGGCATTGGGTCCTTGCACTGCAATCATGGCCAGATCACGGCGCGGGGTGATTTCCAGGCCAAGGGCGAGCTCATCGCGCCGTGCCTGCATCCACGCTATATCCTTGTCAGCAGTACCCGCATTTACCACCACGCGGAACCACGCTTCGGTCAGGTAATAAGTAATCAGATCGTCAATCACCCCGCCTTGCGGATTGAGCATGCAGGAATAAAGCGCTTTACCTGATTGTGTCAGCTTGTCCACATTGTTGGCGAGCAACTGCCGCAGGAATCCACGTGCGCTATCACCTTTGATGTCCACTGCCAGCATATGCGACACGTCGAACATGCCAGCATCGCTGCGTACCTTGTGGTGCTCGTCAAGTTGCGAACCATAATGCAATGGCATATCCCAGCCGCCGAAGTCGACCATCTTGGCGTTCATGTCGCGGTGGGTTTGATTAAGTGGTGTTGTTTTCAGCACGAATGATTATCCTAGAATTAAAAAAGGTGAAGTCTGAAGTCATGTAACGTAACTTCACCCCTCTGTCCTTTTTACCTGAGAGATTACGGAATGTTGGTCCCGTGTGCCCCTTCGGTGGCCTGACTAAATAAACGTCGGCGCTCTCCAGAATGCCTGTCGCAAGCGGTTTTCAAGGATCAGGACTGGCCTAATCTATGCCTGAGCGATTCCGGGGGGTTGCGCCTTCGGCGGCGCCGCAGAAACTGGCGCGCTCTTCCGCTTGGATGTAAATGGCAGAGTGCGAACTATACTCCAGCAGCAGGGGTCAAGACAAGGCATACATTGCGCAGCAGCTCTAGCCTTGCATCAATCTGATCTCCGCCGCCGCTAGACTTTCCTGGGTGCCCCGTAATACCACTACATCGCCGATTTCCAGCCGGGTTTCATCGTTCGGCAACAGTTCCCGCAAGTTGCGCCTGCGCACCGCGGTGACTTCTACTTGAATTCCGCCCAGATCCAGTTCTCCCAGAGTCCTGCCGACTGCGGCAAAGCCGGGCGTGATCAGCATGCTGTGCAGTCGCGGTTGCATTTGCTCTTCCGTTGCGTCGGCTTCATCTGTAGTACCGTGAAAGAAACCACGGAACAGATCGTAGCGTTGCTCACGCGTTTCACGGATGCGCTCCATCACCCGGTTGAGCGGCAAACCGAATAGCATCAGCGCATGGGATGCGAGCATCAGGCTGCCTTCCATGATTTCCGCCACCACCTCTGCCGCACCGGCTTCTTTCAGCAGGTCGATATCCGTGTCGTCCAGCGTGCGTACCACTACCGGCAGCTCCGGTCGCAACGCCCGTACGTGGCTGAGGATTCTGAGCGCCGAAGCAGTATCAGCGTAGCTCACCACCAGCACTTTGGCACGCATCAGTCCGGCGGCAATCAGCACCTCACGCTTGGCTGCATCGCCGTATACCACCGTTTCACCTGCCGTGGCTGCTTCATGAATACGCTGCGGGTCGAGATCCAGCGCGATGAATGGAATCGACTCTTTTTCCAGCAGGCGTGCCAGGTTCTGTCCGCTGCGCCCGTAGCCGCAGAGTATGACATGGCTTTGCTCATTCATGGTTTGTGCGGCAATGGTGGTGAGCTGGAGGGCGCGGTTCATCCACTCGGCGGCGGAGAAATGACGTGCCATGTGTTCGCTGCGTTCGACGATGAAAGGCGCAACCAGCATGGATAGCACCATCGCCGCCAACACCGGTTGCATGGTAGGGTTATCCACCAGTCCGAGTGCACCGGCCTGGGCCAGCAGGACGAAACCGAATTCTCCCGCTTGGGCCAGATTCAGGCCGGTGCGCACCGCCATGCCAGAGTCAGCCGAGAATAATCGCGACAGCCCCGCGATCAATGCTGCTTTCAGTGTCACCAGCGCCGCCAGCAGCAGCGCCACCCACAAGAAATTCTGCATGACGACCTGGATATCCAGCAGCATGCCGATGGTCACGAAAAACAGGCCCAGCAATATATCGCGGAACGGTTTGATATCGTCTTCGACCTGATAACGGTATTCGGTTTCCGAAATCAGCATGCCAGCAAGAAATGCGCCCAGCGCCAGCGACAAACCAGCGATATCCGTGAACCAGGCGAGTCCCAGAGTGATGAGCAGTACGTTCAGCACGAATAATTCGGAGGATTTCTGTCGCGCTACCAGATGAAACCAGGGACGCATCAGGCGTTGTCCAAAAAACAAAATGAGCGCAAGTACCGCTGCCGCTTTGAGCAGGGCGATGGTGAGCGTCATGCCGAGATCGGCGCCGCCACTGTCAACTGTGCGCGCCAGAGCCGGCACCAGGATCAGAAGCGGCACTACCGCCAGATCCTGAAACAGCAGCACACCGATAACCTGTCGTCCATGAGGGGAGTTAAGCTCCAATCGCTCCGCCAGCATCTTGCTGACAATGGCAGTGGAAGACATAGCCAGCGCCCCGCCCAGAGCAAGCCCCACACGCCAGTCCAGCCCCAGCAACAAAGCCACTGCCATGACGGTCAGCATGGTGGCGCCGACTTGCGCTGCGCCAAAGCCAAACACAATGTGCTTCATGGTGACAAGCTTGGGCAGACTGAATTCGAGACCGATGCTGAACATCAGAAACACCACGCCGAATTCAGCCAGATGGCGGGTTTCCGATGCCTCGGGTATCCAGCCCAGCGCATGCGGGCCGATGAGGATCCCCGCAAGCAGATAACCCAGGATTGGCGGCAGGCGCAGCAGACGAAATACCACGACTGCCAGCACCGCGGTGGCAAGCAGGATCAGGACCAGTTCTAGGGTGTTAAGCATAGGTGAGATTCATGCGGCAGGGGTAACCTGATGAATGCTCATTGCACAGCATTCTCCCAGCATAGCGAACAGGGGGTACTGAATGGTGAATCGCGAATTGCAAGCGGGGGGGTGGCCGGAGTAACGTGCGCCACCGTTTTGGAACCCGTTCCAGTGGATTCCCGGAGCCATCACTCTCAGAATTCAAACACTTGATCGTTGCGCAGCATCTGCAGTTTATGCGTCCCGGCGATCTCATCAAGTTCGCGCATGATTTGCTCGAATTGCCCCGGTTTGGAGTGCGTGACGAAAATCTCCGGCTCGCGTTCAAGTTTGGTCAGCTCGCTGCCCAGCAGGCTCGGGCATAAATGTTTGGCTTGCAGCGCCAGTGTGCGCTCGCAGTTCGGGAATGCAGCTTCGATGATCAGCGTGCGCATATTGCCGATCCGGTTGATTGCTTGCCACAAGGCATCACAGACGGTGGTATCGCCGGAAAACACCAGGCTGGCTGTACCGCTGTCGAGGTGATAACCGACCGCCGGCACGGTGTGGTTAGCCGGTAATGCGGCAATGCTGCGGCCGCCCAGCACGACCGGCTCACCCAGTGTGATGGTGTGGAAACGCAAATAGGGATTCTTCTCGTCCGGAATTTGACTGAAATCCGGCCAGATCGACCAGTTGAAAATATGCGTGCGGATGATCTCCTCGGTTTCACGGGTCGCATACATCGTCAGTGGGCGGCTGCGCATTGCGCCAACGCTGTCGAGAATGAATGGCAGGCAGGCGATATGATCGAGGTGAGAGTGGGTAATGAATACATGGTCGATTTGCGCCAGCGCCTGCAGCGACAGATCGGCAGCGCCGGTGCCGGCATCGATCAGGATATCGTGATCAACCAGCAGTGATGTAGTGCGCTGCGTGCTGCCGCCAATGCCACCGCTGCATCCAAGAATTTGTACTCGCATATTTTCAGATTTTTAGTACCAAGCTGCCTTGCCGGGCTTGGCAAGTATTGCAACACCCCGCTGAAATATTACGCAGAGTAAGTCCCAGATGGTAATGCCTATTGTGAGTGCGATTCTAGCCTAAATCCTTGATGAAATTGATTCAATTTTAACCGAATACCATTAAGGGGGGGCGTTGAACGAGTCCCACGCGGGCACATACGGTGTGCGCCAGCGGCAAGGTATGTACGCTCGCCGCATATTCGCGGGTATCGGCAAGGCGGGATGCTACAATATAAAAGTTCATTACGCACCATTCTCACGCCCATGTTGGTTCCTCATCTCACCACTGCCCTGAGCGGTCCAATACTCGATCTGGAAAAGCGCATTCTTGACGCCATGCCGGTGATAGAACACTGGTTGCGCGGGCAATGGCAGGAGCATATGGTGCCATTCTATTGCTCGGTGGATTTGCGCAACAGCGGTTTCAAGCTGGCGCCGGTGGATACCAATCTGTTCCCCGGCGGTTTCAACAACCTCAACCCGGACTTCATGCCGCTCTGTGTGCAGGCGATGATGGCGGCGGTGGAAAAAATCTGCCCCGACGCCCACAGCGTACTGCTGATCCCGGAAAATCACACACGCAATATTTTTTATCTGCAGAACGTGGCCACTTTGCAAGCCATCATGCGGCATGCCGGACTGAACGTTCGCATCGGCACTCTGCTGCCGGAAATCACCGTAGCGACCACGATCGACCTCCCCGGCGGCGGCAGTCTTACATTGGAACCGGTTCAGCGCCGCAACAACCGCTTGGGCGTAGAGGGATTTGACCCGTGCGCCGTGCTGCTCAACAACGATCTCTCAAGTGGTATACCCGCGATTCTGCATAATCTGGAGCAGACGGTCATTCCCCCGCTGCATGCGGGCTGGGCGACGCGGCGCAAATCACAGCACTTCACGGCTTACGACAGCGTGGCGCAGGAATTTGCAAAACTGATCGGCATCGACCCGTGGCTCATCAATCCTTATTTCGCTTATTGCGGAGAAATCAATTTTCACGAGAAAAAAGGTGAGGATTGTGTCGCGGGCAATGTGGACGAAATTCTGCGTGAAATCCGGGAAAAATATGCGCAGTACGGCGTCAAGCAGGACCCATTCGTCATCGTCAAGGCCGATGCGGGCACCTATGGCATGGGCATCATGACGCTGAAAGATGGTGCCGAAGTACGAGCCCTTAACCGCAAGCAGCGCAACAAAATGGCGGTAGCAAAAGAAGGTATACCGGTGACGAAAGTGCTGGTGCAGGAAGGGGTATACACCTTCGAAAGTATCAATCAAGCGGTGGCGGAACCGGTGATCTACATGATCGACCATTACGTGGTGGGCGGTTTCTACCGGGTGCACGCGGGGCGCGGCATGGATGAGAACCTCAATGCACCAGGTATGCATTTCGTGCCGCTGGCTTTTGCGACCACCTGCTTGTTGCCCGACCGCGAGGCCCACCCGGACTGCGCCCCCAACCGCTTTTATGCTTACGGGGTGGTGGCACGGCTGGCACTGCTGGCAGCGGCGCGGGAACTGGAGCGGGGTGCCGCATCTTTGGCCAGACCGTGACCTGTAACCAGCAATGAAACTCGCCTTCATTCTCGACCAACTGGATTCGATCAAAACCTCTAAGGATTCGAGCTTTGCCATGATGCGTGAGGCGACCGCGCGCGGCTATCGGCTGTTTGCAATGCAGCAGGGGGATCTGGTGTGGAAAGATGGCATGACGGTCGGGTTTGCGCGTGCGCTGGAACTGACCGGTGAGGGGGGTGACGGGCACCGTTGGTACCGGGCAGAAGCGCCGCAAGAAACGCCGCTGCAGGAATTCGATGCAGTGCTGATGCGCAAGGATCCGCCGTTCGACATGGAGTATGTTTACAGCACCTACTTGCTGGAATTGGCAGAGAGCCAGGGTGCGCGGGTCATCAACAGTCCACGCGGAATACGCGATCATAACGAAAAACTCGCAATCGCCAAATTTCCGCAATTCATTGCACCCACTCTGGTAACCCGGCAGGAGCACCTGCTGCGCGATTTTCTTGCCGAACACCGCGACATCGTACTGAAACCGCTCGATGGCATGGGCGGCGCCAGTGTATTTCGCGTCCACAGCGCTGACCACAATATCAGCGTGATTATCGAAACCCTGACGCATTACGGTACCCGCACGATCATGGCGCAGCGCCATATACCCGAAATTGCCCAGGGCGATAAACGCATCCTGCTGATAGACGGCGAGCCTGTGCCTTACGCGCTGGCGCGCATTCCCAAAGCGGGCGAGTCGCGCGGCAATCTGACGGCAGGTGGCACCGGTGTGGCGCAGCCGCTCAGCGCGCGCGACCAGGAAATTGCTGCGGCGCTGGGACCAGCCTTACGCGCTCAGGGTTTGATGCTGGTGGGACTGGATGTGATCGGCGACTACCTCACTGAAATCAACGTCACCAGCCCCACCTGCATGCAGGAAATTGCCGATCAGACCGGTTTCAATACGGCCGCGATGATGATCGATGCGCTGGAAAAAATGGGAAAGGACTGAGTGAAGGTTGTAATGCGAGACTTGACCCCTATATGCGCACGCTCACGTACCTGATCCAGCAGTTTTGGGCTCGTTGCAGCAGGGGTATTTGTGGCTTGCATGATAGTTTTCTGTATAGAGGAAAATGTCCCAAGTTTTCAGTTGCTCTGAGGTGCTATGGAACGCTGCTGTACAATATTTGAAGTTTTCATATACACCTCTTAAGAAACACCCCCTAATCTCCTGATTTCTCATGAGTTTATTAGGCGGCCTGTTCCGATGCGACGAGTTTCATTCCCATCTTTTCGGCGCGCTGGGCCAGATGCCGCAGCACTCGCTCGCGGTAGCGCTCCTCAAAGTAGCCTGACCTTGATCGGTGTATTCCTCGCCCTTGGTAAGCATTGTGTAGATCAGCCGCGCCAGTTTGTGCGCAGCTGCGGTCACTGCCTTGGGCTTGTCCATGCGCGCGCACATTCTGCGGAAGTAGGCGCCCAGCGCCGACTGGCTGCTGCGCAGTGCCGCTGTGGCCAATCTCAAAGCCTGGGCCGCACGGTTGGCCACGCGCTTGGTTTTGCCGCTCATCACCTTGCCGCCGGTGATCTTGGTGCCCGGGCACAGACCCAGCCAGCTCGTGAAGTGCCCGACTGTGGCAAAGCGTGACAGGTCCGCTCCAGTCTCGGAGATCACCGCCAGTGCGGTGGTCACGTCGATGCCGTCGATGCGCGTGAGGTCTACCCCGCACATCCCGAACAGCTGCGTGCGCAGATCAAACTTTGGTGCGTTGCGGGCACGGCCACGCTTCTTGCCCCTCGCCGGTTCACCGTCATGAGCTTGCAGGCTTTGCAACTGTTGCTCGATCTCCCGGTCGCACTCGGCCAACTGCGTGCCAATAAAATCGAACAT
>JAYUYT010000082.1:0-27288 GCA_043752345.1 Nitrosospira sp. | reverse complement strand
ATCCACACTGCTTAATAATCTGGTCGGACAGAAAGTCAGCATCACCTCGAAAAAAGCGCAGACTACCCGCCACCGCATCAACGGCATTCTAACCGACGCGCAGTCCCAGTTTATTTTTGTCGATACGCCCGGCTTCCAGACCCGGCACACGAACCGGTTGAACAGCCTGATGAACCGTACCGTCACCCAAAGTATGCGGGACGTGAACGTGGTGATATTCGTGATTGAAGCGCTCCACTTTGATGAGCGCGACCGGCTGGTATTGAAGCTGTTGCCGGCTGACAGACCAGTGATCCTGGTCATCAATAAAATAGATCAACTGGCCGACAAATTACGACTGCTTCCGTTCCTGGAAAAAATGGCCAAGGAATTCGCCTTCGCGGCAATGATACCGATAAGCGCGCAGGAGGGACTGCAGCTACCGCAACTGCTAAGCACAATCCGGCCATATCTGCCGGAAAACCAACCATTGTTCGACCCAGATGAAGCCACTGATCGTAGCGAACGATTTATCGCTGCGGAATTGATACGTGAAAAACTGTTTCGCCTGACAGGTGAAGAAATCCCCTACTCCGCCAGCATCACCATAGACAAATTCACAACCGAAGGGGAGCTACGCAAGATTCATGCTTGTATCATCGTGGACAAGGCTGGTCACAAGGCAATTATCATTGGCAAAGATGGTGAGAAACTCAAGGTAATCGCTACCCAGGCGCGTAAAGACATGGAAAAGGTTTTCGGTGGCAAGGTATACCTTGAAGTTTGGGTGAAGGTGAAAACTGGCTGGGCTGATGATGCGCAAATGTTGAAAAGCTTGGGCTATGGATAATCCCTGAAGAGTAAGTGCCATAGACCAACTTTAGACGAAACTCATGATTGTGGAAAAACACCGGCAAGAAGCTCAGCCAGCTTTCGTGCTGCACACCTACCCTTACCTGGAAACCAGTCTCGTGGTAGAGACCTTCACCCAGAATTTCGGACGGGTGCCGCTGGTAGCGAAGGGCGCAAGGCGTCCCAGATCGGCACTCCGAGGATCGTTGCGGGCATTTCAGCCATTGCAGCTTTCTTGGGCAGGAAAATCGGAACTACGTACTCTACACAAAGTGGAATGGCAGGGAGGCCAGCCATTCTTGCAGGGAATGAGCCTGATCTGTGGGTTTTACTTGAATGAACTGCTGGTACGGTTGCTGCACCGTGACGATCCGCATGAGCAATTGTTCCTGTATTACCAGCAAACGCTGGCAGCATTGAGCATTCAGAAAGATTACACTCCGGTATTGCGGCACTTCGAGCAACGCATGCTGCAGGAACTGGGTTATGCCCTGACACTCAATCATGACGTTGCATCGGGCGAGCCGATGAATCCGGATAAAGAATATCGCTATGAAATCGAGCGTGGACCAGTAACACTAGAAGCAAGCGTTAACAACTACGGCCTGCAGTTGCGTGGAAAAACCTTACTGGACATGGAGCAGGATGATTATTCCGATGTCGTCACCCGGCAACAGAGCAAAGCATTGATGCGTTACATTCTCAATCATTATCTTGGTGACCAGCCGCTGCACACACGGCAATTGCTCAAGGATTTACAACAGCTATGATCGAACTGGGCGTTAATATCGACCACGTCGCCACCTTACGTCAAGCGCGCGGCACGACCTACCCCAGCCCGGTAGAAGCGGCACTGATTGCGGAATCTGCCGGGGCAGATGCAATTACTCTGCATCTGCGCGAAGACCGCCGTCATATCCAGGATCAGGATGTAGAAGTTCTGCGCGGTCTGCTTAAAACCCGTATGAATCTGGAAAGTGCAGTAACTGACGAAATGATAACTTTTGCGCTGCGCATCAAACCTGAGGATGTCTGTTTGGTGCCGGAACGACGTGAGGAGCTGACCACCGAAGGCGGCCTCGATGTGGTGCGTCATTTCGAGCAGGTGAAATGTGCTTGTGACAGACTGGCGGAAGCAGGTATCCGCGTCTCACTGTTCATTGATGCGGATCACGCGCAGATTGATGCGGCGGTAAGGGCCGGTGCGCCTGTAATTGAAATTCACACCGGCCACTATGCTGACGCCCGCAGCACAAGTGAACAACAAAGCGAACTGGAGCGGATCCGTGCCGCAGTCACCGCCGGCATCGATCAGGGATTAAAAGTCAATGCGGGGCATGGATTACATTATCATAATGTCCAGCCTATCGCAGCACTGCCTGACATATCCGAATTGAATATCGGCCATGCGATCGTGGCACATGCCTTATTCATCGGCTTTGAACGGGCAGTACGGGAAATGAAAACATTGCTACTGGAAGCGCGTAAATGATTTATGGCATCGGCACCGATCTGGTCGAACCCTCGCGCATTGCGCGACTACTGGAGAAATATGGCGAACGCTTCGCCAAACGCCTGCTGACGGAGAGCGAGTGGCCCGAATATCTCGTTAGCGGTCAGCCGGCGCTATTTCTGGCCAAACGCTTCGCCGCCAAGGAGGCGCTTTCCAAAGCCATCGGTACTGGTCTTCGCTATCCTGTGAGCCTGAGCCACATCGGCGTAATCCATGATCAGCACGGCAAGCCGTGTTTCGAATTCCACCCTGAATTGAGTGCCCTGGTAAAGAACGAAGGCATCACCAGCCATCATCTTTCCATCAGTGATGAGCTGAATCTTGCCTGCGCTTTCGTTATCCTGGAAAAGTAATCATGTCGCTCGGGCCCATTATGCTCGATATCGAAGGCATGCAACTTACTGCCCTTGATAGGAAAAGGCTACAGCATCCGCTGACCGGTGGCGTGATTCTATTCAGCCGCAACTATTCATCCCTCAGGCAACTGACTGAACTGACCACTGAAATTCACTCGCTGCGTAACCCGCCATTACTGATCGCAGTGGATCATGAAGGTGGCCGAGTGCAGCGTTTCCGTGAGAATTTCACGCGCCTGCCGGCGATGCGCGAACTGGGCAAGATCTGGGATGAGCACCCCGCTCAGGCACGACATCTGACACAGCAAACAGGCTATGTGCTGGCAGCAGAGCTGCGTGCATGCGGCGTGGATTTAAGCTTCACACCGGTGCTTGACGTAGATCATGGACAGAGCTGCGTCATTGGCGACCGCGCTTTCCACCGCAAACCGCAGGCGATCGCTGAACTGGCCCACAACCTGATGCTGGGATTGAAGGCTGGCGGCATGGCGGCAGTCGGCAAGCATTTTCCCGGTCACGGCTATATTGAGGCAGACTCTCACATTGAAATACCGGTGGATAAACGCACTTACGCCGATATCGCAATGGATGATCTGATTCCGTTCCGGCAAATGATCGACTTCGGTCTCGCCGGCATCATGCCAGCACATGTCATTTACCCCAGTGTAGATACGCATCCTGCAGGTTTCTCCAGGATCTGGCTAAAAGAAATCCTGCGGGGTGAACTGGGTTTTGATGGCTGCATCTTCAGTGACGACTTGAGCATGGAAGGTGCGGCGGTCGCGGGGAATATCGTGCAACGGGCACAAGCTGCTTTCAGTGCCGGCTGCGATATGGCGCTAGTGTGCAACGATCCGCGAGCAGCAGATGAATTACTCGCAGGGTTACAATGGGATATTCCGGCCATCAGTCTGGTGCGTCTCGCCCGCATGCGTGGACGGCTCCATCCCGATTCACTGGTAAAACTGCATGAAGACGCCCATTTCGTGAAAGCCGTGAAGGAAATTGGCGGGATCGGAATCAGCAGTGGTGAGTTGCCGCTGGGATAAAGCAAACTCCGGCTACGTGACTTCGTAGATCCCTTTACAAAAAAACCTACTTGCGCCGCCAGGTAGTGCCCTGTGGGCCATCTTCCAGCAGGATGTCGGCATCGGATAGCTCCTGGCGAATACGATCTGCTTCGGTAAAATTCCTGGCGGTACGCGCAGCAAGGCGCTGCTGTATCATCTGTTCGATACATTCCGGCGTGAATGTGGCATCTCCCACGACCGCTTCATCCTGTAGATGCTGTTGCGGGTCCCGTTGCAGCAGACCCAGCAAACCACCCAGCGCTTTAAGTAATGCCATATCCGCTAGTGACCCGGTCCTGTTGGCTTCGTTGGCGAGGTCAAACAATACAGCGACAGCCTCAGGGGTGTTGAAATCATCGTTCATCGCTTCCATGAACCGCCGAGCATGAAGCTCATTCCAATCGATTGCAGCCGTAGGGACTGCGCTTCCCTTTAATGCGATGTAGAGTCGAGCGAGTGCGTGCCTGGCATCTTCCAGATGCTGGTCGGAATAATTCAACGGGCTACGGTAATGGGCGCGCAGGATAAAAAACCGTACTACCTCCGGTTGGTAGCGGGCAAGCACCTCGCGCACTGTGAAAAAATTGCCCAGCGACTTGGACATTTTTTCATCGTCGACCCGTACAAAACCGTTGTGCATCCAGTAATTGACGAAAGGATGATCATGCGCACCTTCACTTTGTGCAATCTCATTTTCATGATGTGGAAACTGCAGGTCTTGCCCGCCGCCATGTATGTCGAAGTGCTTACCTAGATAATGTTCGCTCATCGCCGAGCACTCAATGTGCCAGCCAGGGCGCCCTCTGCCCCAGGGAGAATCCCACTGCGGCTCATCCGGTTTGGCCGCTTTCCATAATACGAAATCCAATGGATCTTTCTTGTGTGGATCAATAATCACCCGCTCCCCGGCGCGCAAATCATCGAGTGATTTCCCGGAAAGTTTTCCATAGCCAGGAAATTTATGTACGGCATAGTAAACATCGCCGTTGCTCGCGGCGTAGGCAATATCTTTATCCACCAGGGTGCGAATCATGGTAATCATGTCTTCTACATAGCGAGTAGCACGCGGCTCATGCATAGGGGGCGCTACACCGAGTGTAGCGGCATCTTCATCCATTGCCTGGATAAAACGATTGGTCAGCACTTCTATGGATTCGTTGTTTTCTTGCGCACGTTTGATGATTTTGTCATCGATGTCGGTAATATTACGCACGTAGGTTACAGCGAAACCACTTGCCTGCAGCCAGCGTACCACCATGTCGAACACCACCATCACGCGCGCATGCCCCAGATGACAATAATCATATACTGTCATGCCACAGACATAGATACTGACCTTGCCTGGGGTCAGCGGGACGAAGCTTTGTTTTGCCCTGGCGAGGGAATTATAGATCTTAAGCATTCAACGAGATTGTTAACTGGGCAGGCTTCTTGGTAGAATGTTGAATATTCTGGAATAACCCAACAAAAACCGGAGAAGTATAGCACAATGAAGATACCAACCTTTCACCGGGCCTTTACACCCGTTGCAGCTTTTGCCGCCGCCCTGTTGCTGCTGGCAAACCCACTTGCGTATGCCGATGAAAGTCAGGAAGTTGCCAAATTATACAGGCAAGGCAACCATGCGCAGGCACTGCAGCGAGCAGATGCCTACCTTGCCAGTAAACCGAAGGATGCGCAAATGCGTTTCCAGAAGGGACTGATACTCACCGAGCAGAATAAAATTGCTGATGCCATTCGGATATTTTCTTCCCTGGCGACAGATCACCCTAATCTGCCTGAGCCATATAATAATCTTGCGGTGCTCTACGCTAGCCAGGGCCAGTATGAAAAAGCCAAGGATGCACTGGAACAGGCGATCCGGACACACCCTAGCTACTCTACCGCACACGAAAATCTGGGTGATATCTACGCAAAGATGGCAAGCCAAGCCTATGACAAAGCGTTACAACTGGACAAGGGCAACGCCGCCGCACAAACCAAGCTGGCGCTGATCAAAGATTTGTTCACGGATGGCTCCAAAGGCGTCAGAATCGCCGCTGCCACATCGGCAAGTACCTCGCCAACGAGGATTCCAGAAAAAGTTGCCGAGAAAGTTACAGAGAAACCGGCACCAGAGAAACCCGCCGTGATTGAAAAACCGGCGGCCGATACAACCGTTGCTCCAGGCGCTCCCGAAGAAATTATCAAAACCGTGAACGACTGGGCCAAAGCATGGTCTACTAAAGACATTCCCACCTACCTCGGATTCTATGCGAATAATTTCCAGACCCCCGGCAGCATACCACGTGCGACTTGGGAAAAAAGCCGCAAGGAGCGTATTGACAAACCAAAATCAATCCAAGTGTTGATCTCTAATCCCAAAGTTACTGTTACCAACGCTACCCACGCCAAGGTAACTTTTAAGCAGTCGTATCACTCTGATACGCTCAAAAACCATACCGTCAAAACACTCGTGCTAGTCAAAACTGGAGAAAAATGGAGCATTCAGCAAGAACAGGTTGGGCAATGACACCAAGTAACCTTTGCGTCAAGCGCGGCCGGCTGATTGTCGCCATCTTCTGCCTTGCCACCACGGGCGCCATGGCGCGTGATATAGCGCCTTCTTTGCCAGAACTATCTCTCGCTGGACCGGAAAACATGCTGATCAAGAGCCTGCACGAGATTAGCGATCGCCAGATAGATTCTGCCTTAAATGGAATTGAGCACCTGCTCAAGACCAACCCGAATTTCCGGCTCGCCCATCTCATCAGGGGCGACCTGCTTCTGGCTCGCTCTCGTCCCATCAGCAACATGGGCGATGCTGCCGGATCATCGCCAGAACGCATTGCTGATCTGCGCGCGGAGGCGCGGGTAAGAGTGCAACGCCATCAGGAACCGGTTCCGCGTGACATGGTGCCGAAGTATCTGCTGCAAATGCCCCCGGATCAACAATATGCTGTAGTTACCGACACTGGAAAATCGCGGCTTTATATCTACCAGAATATCCGGGGCAAAGCTCACTACCTCGCTGATTACTACATCAGCAGCGGTAAGAACGGCTCACAAAAATTGAAAGAAGGCGACCAGAAAACTCCCGTCGGCGTATATTTCATCACTGCCAACCTACCACGGGCAAAACTCACTGATTTTTACGGCAGCGGCGCATTCCCCATTAATTATCCCAACGAATGGGATAAACGTCATGGACGCAGCGGCTATGGTATCTGGCTACATGGCACCCCTTCCGATACCTACAGCCGTCCACCCCGTGCCAGCGATGGCTGCGTGGTGCTGGCCAACCAGGATCTGGATGCCGTGGCAACAACCCTGCAAGTTGGCATAACGCCTGTCATCATCAGCGACAAAGTGGAGTGGGCAAATCCTGATGAGGCGATTGTCCTACGCAACGAACTTGCCCCACACCTGGAAAACTGGCGGCGCGACTGGGAGAGCAGGAATGTTGACAATTACCTTACGCACTATGGACGCGATTTCTCCAGCAGCGGACAGGATCTGGCAAAATGGTCACAACACAAACGGCAGGTAAATGTCGCCAAGAGCTGGATCAAAGTAGATATCAGCAATGTCGGCATGCTTCTTTATCCGGGCAGAGACGATCTGATAGTGGTCAGCTTCGATCAGGATTATTCCAGCAGCAATCTCTCCAATAAAATGAAAAAACGCCAATACTGGATGAAAGAGAAAAATGGGCGCTGGAGAATTATCTATGAAGGCGCGACGTAATTACTTCCCGGCTAACAGCCATCTCCACTTTCTACAGAAACCATCATGCGTATCGTCAAGCTACTTGCCACCGTCCTTTCATTACTATTTAGCATCACGGTATTTGCTGCCGGCCCACAGGTTGAAATAAAAACCAATTTAGGCAATATCCTGCTGGAGCTCTATCCCGACAAGGCGCCCAAAACCGTTGAGAATTTTCTGCGGTATGTGAAGGAAGGCCACTACAAATCTACGGTTTTCCATCGTGTCATCCCGGGATTCATGATTCAGGGAGGCGGGCTCGACCAAGCGCTCAGACAGAAATCGACCAGACCGCCCATTGAAAATGAGGCGGCCAATGGCCTGAAGAATAATATCGGAACAATTGCGATGGCCCGCACCTCCGATCCGCACTCGGCATCGGCACAATTCTTCATCAACGTGGCGGATAATGCATCTCTCAACTATTCTGCACCCACTGCCCGGGGCTACGGCTATACCGTATTCGGAAAAGTCACGGCGGGTATGGAGATCGTCAATAAAATCGCCGCCACACCTACCGGCCCTGGTGATGTTCCCAGAGAAGCCATAGTAATCGAAGAAATCAGACTCATCTCGATCGCAGAACCTGCCCCTGCAGCTGGGCAACCCGCAAAATAAGGACAAATATGGTCAAACTACACACCAATTACGGCGTCATTACTCTCGAACTCGATAGCGAGAAAGCGCCACTCACTGTCCAGAATTTCCTTGATTACGTGAATGGCGGACATTACGACAATACGATATTCCATCGGGTAATTAACGATTTCATGATTCAGGGTGGTGGTTTTGAACCGGGCATGTACCAGAAACAAGCCCTTGCCCCAATTCAAAATGAAGCTGCCAACGGCCTCAAGAATGAGGCCTATACCATCGCTATGGCGCGCACTTCCGATCCACACTCAGCATCGGCACAATTTTTCATTAATATTGCCGATAACGGCTTTCTCAACTACACCTCATCCACTTCGCAGGGTTTCGGCTACTGCGTGTTTGGCAAAGTAGTAGAAGGTAAAGACGTGGTGGACATGATCAAAAAAGTGAAAACCGGCAACCGCAGCGGTCACCAGAACGTACCCGTGGAAGACGTGGTAATCGAAAAGGCGGAAATGGTTTAAGCAGGATCCGGGATTTGAGCGTAACCAGAAGATGTGTTTGCGCAGCGAGATGCGCGCCACAATAAATCTCCAGAGTGGCCCCTACAATCCGCTCAACCCTCTTGCCAAATCCGCCTTGATATCTTGCACCGCTTCCAGCCCCACCGCAATACGCAACAAGCCTTCGGTGATGCCTGCTGCGTCCCGTGCTTCCTGAGTGATACGGGCATGGGTAGTAGTGGCAGGATGAGTAAGTGTACTCTTGGTATCACCCAGATTGGCAGTAATCGAAATCAGCCGGGTAGCATCCACCACCTGCCACGCGGCTTCTCTTCCACCCTTCATCTCAAACGAAACGATGCCACCCCCCGTTTTCTGCTGCTGCCGAGCAAGCTCGTACTGTGGATGCGACGCCAAACCAGGATAATAAACCCGTGCTACATTGGGCTGTTTCTCCAGCCAGCGGGCAATTTCCATGGCATTGGCAGAATGTGCCTCCATCCGAATTTTGAGAGTCTCCATTCCCTTCAGAATTACCCAGGCATTGAATGCGCTCAAGGTCGGACCAGCGGTGCGCAGGAAACCATGCACTCCTTTTTCCATCACTAACTCCCTATTCCCCAGCACTGCGCCACCCAGTACCCTGCCTTGACCATCGAGATACTTGGTAGCAGAGTGGATCACCAAATCTGCGCCCAACTCCAATGGCCGTTGCAGTATCGGCGAACAGAAGCAGTTGTCCACTGCCAGCCATGCTCCAGCTTTCCTGGCAACTGCAGCCAACGCCGCGATGTCGGAAATTTCGGTGAGCGGATTTGATGGGGTTTCTATGAACAAGAGCTTCGTGTTGGCTTTTACCGCCGCCTGCCATGCCGCGACATCGGTGGCTGAAACGAATGTGGTCTCGACGCCGAAGCGCTTGAGAATGTTGTTAAACAGGTTTACCGTGGCACCAAACAGACTGCGTGAAGCGATCAGGTGGTCGCCTGCGGACAGCAGCCCCATTACGCAGGAAAGTATTGCCGACATGCCGGAAGAAGTGGCGACGCAGGCCTCAGCTCCTTCCAGTGCAGCAAGCCGTTCCTCAAAGGCGGTGACCGTGGGATTGGTGAAACGTGAATATATATTTCCCGGCTCCGTACCGGAGAACCGTGCGGCGGCCTGGGCAGCGTTATCGAACACATAACTTGAGGTAAGATATAACGCCTCGGAGTGCTCGTTGAATTGGCTGCGGTGTATGCCCGTATGCAGCGCCAGTGTTTCCAGTTCAAAATCGTCAGACATGGGAGATCCCCTCCAAATAAAAAACCCGTTCAGCCTTTGCCAAAACGGGTTTCCCACGCTTTAGCTGTATTTATAACGCGCCCGCAAGCTGAATATCAAATCGGCGCACACCCGCAAATTACGCTTGGCGGATGTTTTTGTCAAATTTCCTAGTCTACCGCCACCAAATTCAAATCCAGCTGCGTGCTGGATCTGGCTTGCGCTGATGCCAAACCACCATTGCGCTGCGCCTCGATAATAGCCAGGTATTCCGGGGTAACATCGCCAGTGATGTAATTGCCATCGAAACAGGAAGTCTCATACTTTGTAATCACTGGATTGACCCGGCACACGTCTTTCTTGAGGGAATCGAGATCCTGGTAAATAAGATGATCCGCACCGATCTCTCGACAAATATCATCGTCATCACGACCGGTGGCGATCAGTTCCTGGCGTGTCGGCATATCAATCCCGTAGACATTGGGGAACCGCACCGGTGGTGCAGCCGAAGCAAAATACACTTTATGCGCCCCGGCTTCCTGCGCCATTTGTACAATTTCCCGGCTGGTAGTACCACGCACAATGGAATCATCCACCAGTAGCACGTTTTTGCCGCGAAATTCCACACCCATCGCATTGAGCTTCTGCCGTACCGATTTGCGCCGCTGTTGCTGTCCCGGCATGATGAAGGTACGACCGATGTAACGGTTCTTGACGAAACCCTCGCGGAAGTTCAGCCCCAGGCGGTTGGCAAGCTGCAAGGCACTGGGGCGGCTGGAATCCGGAATCGGAATTACCACATCAATGTCCAGATGCCGCATGGTCTTGGTGATCTTGTCGGCCAGACTCTCGCCCATGTTCAGTCGCGTCTCGTATACCGAAATACCATCCATTACCGAATCAGGGCGCGCTAGATAGACGTACTCGAAGATGCACGGATTAAGTGTAGGATTGGCAGCGCACTGCTTGCTGTAGAAATTACCCCCTTCGTCAATAAAAACCGCTTCTCCCGGTGCAATGTCACGTACCAGCTTAAATCCTAAAGTATCGAGTGCCACACTCTCGGACGCCACCAGATACTCGGCTCCCTGCTCGGTATCGGCGCAACCGAACACTAGTGGGCGAATGCCGTAAGGATCGCGAAAAGCCAGCAACCCGTACCCCGCGATCATCGCTACTACTGCGTAGGCACCACGACAACGCTGATGGACGCCGGCAACTGCAGCAAAAATAGCGGCAGGATCAAGCTGATGATTTTTTGTGCTTCTTTGCAGCTCGTGTGCCAGCACGTTGAGCAACACCTCGGAATCGGAATTGGTATTGACGTGACGTAAATCCTCGCGAAACAACTCCTGATTGAGTTGTGCCGCGTTGGTGAGATTGCCGTTGTGCCCCAGCACGATGCCAAATGGCGAGTTGACATAAAATGGCTGCGCCTCGGCGGTAGATTCGGCAGAACCCGCAGTCGGATAGCGCACATGGGCAATACCCATATTGCCGGCTAATGCGCGCATGTTGCGGGTCCTGAACACATCCCGTACCAGGCCGCCGCCTTTTTGCATGTGGAAAGTGTTGCCCTGCGCCGTGACTATGCCGGCAGCATCCTGGCCGCGATGCTGCAACACCAGCAACCCGTCATACAGCAACTGGTTGGCAGGAGATTGTGCGACTACACCCAGAATTCCACACATGATTGCATCCCGGAAAGAGCGTACAGATTAGTGCTGCATGAAAAACATGTAAAGAAATTTACTTCGCATTTTACCCTGCACTACAGCTTGCATCATCGCCATTTATCTGGTTACCCCTATTTCCCATAATGAATCCGCTCAGATAAATCCTGCGGCAACCAAGGCATCATCACCTGCACCGCTGTTTCGAGCGGTTTGCTCAATAACGCTTTTTGCCAGAATGGTTCTTGCGGCAGCGTAGTCAACCCTGCCGACAATACTACCAGCAGTACTATCAGCAACCCGCGCACAAGACCGAACAGTGAGCCCAGAAGCCTGTCAACAAGTCCCAGCCCCACGGTCTTTATCATGGCTGAAGCCAGCATGGCGACCAGGCCCATTGCCAACAATGCCGCTAGAAATATCGCAACGAATGCCACCGACATGCGGAGCGATTCGTCCTCGATGCTGGCCGGCAGCAGCGGTGCAAAATTTGCCGCCAGCGATTTTGCCGCCATGAATGCGACTACCCAGCCCGCCAGTGACAACAACTCGCGTACTGCGCCACGCATCACGCTCAGCAGCATCGATACAGCCAATACGCCCAGAACCGCATAATCGAAGATGGTCATTTGCAAGCAGCAGAATTACCAGGGCAAGTTTGCCCTACACGACCGTTGCTATTACTTCTTCGTTGTATCCTGGCCATCAATTCCATCATGGAATTATTGCGCGGTCACCACACCGTCGAGTCCCAGCTTCTTCAATTTCTCGCGCATTTCCTCCGCCTCCCCGCGCGCTGGGAACGGGCCAACACGCACACGGATTATTTCGCCCTTGGCGGTGTGAAGATTCTCCGTATAGGTATTGATGCCGTTCGAGGTGAGGCTCTGCTGCTGCTGTCTGGCCTTGACCGGATCAGAAAATGCGCCCAATTGCACCACAAAAGTACCCGTAGCAGCGACCGTTTTTTCGACCCAGGATTCAGTCTTGGCGTCAGATTTATGCCCGACCGGTTTCTCTACCGATTTTGCTGCAGCTTGCGTCGGCTGTGGCAGTGTCTGCGACATTGCCTGCTCTGTTTGCTCTGCTTGCTGTACCACGGGTTTAAGCTCTTCAACCGCGGCGATGGCTGGTGCCTCTACTTCGGGAACAATCCTGGGGGTGAACTCGCCTGCTGAATTTTCTGCGGGAATGCGGATGTCGATCTCATGGCTTCCCTGCTTCGGTTCGCTGTCGAGCGCCATAGGCAGAATCACAACTGCCGCGATCACCAGTGCAACCGCCCCAACCAGGCGTCTTCTGGCACGCTTCCTTAATTGAATTTCTTCTTCGCTGACGGTTCTTGCCATTTGAGCCTGTCCATTTTACTACTCACCACTCACTACTTACCACTTACCACTATCTAGGCTTAACTGCATTCCGGTAGCGCAATACTTCGCCCACAGTATGAAACGAGCCAAACACGCAGATTCTATCATTTTCGCCTGCTTGCTCACAGGCATATGCATAAGCCCTGGCAATATCAGGAAAGGTACAGATTGTTGCTCCCGCCCCCACTACATTTACGCTTTCCAGCACCTGCCGTAATTCCTCGGCAGAAGCCCCGCGTGGCGCATTGATACCTGCCGCCAACCACACATCCACTGCGGGCATAAGCGCCCGCACCACCCCGGCCATATCCTTATCCCTGAGCATGGCAAATACCGCATAAGTCCTGGGGTAACGACCCATATTGCCGAGGTTGGTGGCCAGAACTAGCGCTGCAGCCGGGTTATGTGCCACGTCCAGCACTGTCAGCGGCTGATCCGGCAATACTTGGAACCGTCCCGGTAATGCCACTTCCAGCAGGCCTTGGCGTATGGCGCCCATGGTGACCGGCAAGCTGCCCCTGAGCGTATCCAGCACAGCGAGGCAGGCACTGGCATTACGCAATTGATAGTTGCCACGCAAGGCAGGATAAGGGAGCGAATGGCGCTTGCCCCCCGCTCCCCAGTAATCCCATTGGGTTGTATCAGTCGAGTAACCGAAATGCTCGCCGATATGCATGAAATTTGCACCAACTGCCTCTGTCTGCCGGCGGACGGCAGCAGGAACATCCGGCTCCGAACAGATTGCAGCCCTGCCGTTTCTGAAAATTCCCGCTTTCTCGAACCCGATTTCTTCTCGTGTGTTACCGAGATAATCCATATGATCGAGGTCAATACTGGTCAGTACTGCGCAATCAGCAGCAAAGATATTGACCGCATCCAGGCGCCCGCCCAGCCCCACTTCCAGAATCGCGACGTCCACTCCGGCTTGGCTGAACAACTGCATTGCCGCCAAAGTTCCGAACTCGAAATAAGTCAGGGAAATGCCACTGGCTACCCGCACTGATTCGACCTCTGCAAAAGCTTTACATAAATCAGCGTCGCTTGCTTCCCGCTGGTTTATCCGTACTCGCTCGTTATAACGCAGCAAATGCGGTGAGGTGTAGCAGGCAACGCGATACCCGGCACGACTCAGGATCGCTTCCAGCATGGCGCAAGTCGAACCCTTGCCATTGGTACCGCCGACAGTGATGATGGGAAAAGCCGGCACAAGATCCAGCGCGGCTCTGACCTGATCGACACGCTCCAGCCCCATCTCGATGGTTACGGGGTGGAGTTGCTCGAGATGGCTCAACCAATCGGACAGAGTACTGGGTTTTGAATTGGATTTAATCATTTGCCGTCACGTGCGGCCCTGGCAATGAAGCCACGATACGGGCTGAATCAGGATGTGGGGGCCGGTACCCGCATCAGCAGCGTGCACAGATTGGCGAGCTTGTCGCGCATCTGCCTGCGATCCACGATCATGTCGATCGCCCCATGTTCCAGCAAGAACTCGGCGCGCTGGAAGCCTTCCGGCAGGGTTTGCCGCACTGTCTGCTCGATCACGCGCGGCCCGGCAAAACCGATCAGCGCTCCCGGTTCAGCGATTACCACGTCGCCGATGAAGGCAAAGCTGGCCGATACGCCGCCCATGGTGGGGTCGGTAAGCACCGAGATGAAAGGGATTTTTCCCTGACTCAGCTGAGTAAGTGCCGCCGATGTCTTGGCCATTTGCATCAGCGATAACAGCCCTTCCTGCATGCGCGCTCCACCACTGGCGGTAAAACATATAAACGGCAGATGCTGTTCAACGCATACCTGCACGCCGCGTGCAAAACGCTCGCCCACCACCGAACCCATCGAGCCGCCCATGAAACCGAACTCGAACGCCGCCACCACCACAGGAACCGTCTTGACGCTGCCTTGCATTACCACCAGTGCGTCGTCTTCGTCAGTATCTATTTTCGCCTGCGCCAAGCGGTCACTGTAGCGTTTGCTGTCTTTAAATTTGAGCGGATCCAGTGACTGCACTTCTGCACCGATCTCGTAACGCCCTTCGGCGTCCAACAACAAATCAAGGCGCACTCTGGCAGAAATGCGGTTGTGATGGTTGCACTTGGGGCAGACGTTGAGATTGTTCCCCAGATCGGAGTAATACAGCACCGCTTCGCAGGAAGCGCATTTGCTCCACAGTCCTTCGGGAACGATTTTTTTATCGCCGCTTTCCTTGCGCTTGATTTTTGGGGGAAGAAGTTTCTGGAACCAGCTCATAAGTCTGCATTCAACCTTTAATGTTTGCTGCTGACTTCATCGATCGCGCTACGCAGGCTCTTTACCAAACGGCCCACACTTGCCAGCACTTTTGTTTTGGGTGACTTCTCAATTTCCTCAATGATGCGGCTACCCACCACCACCGCATCCGCCAATCCAGCCACCGCCTTGGCCGTTGCGCCATCGCGAATACCAAAACCGACGCCGATGGGGATGGAAATATGCGACCGCAGTTGATCCAGTTTTCTGGCTACTTCGCCCAGATCAAGGTGTGACGCGCCGGTCACGCCTTTCAGCGAAACGTAGTACACATACCCCTGTGCCATTTCTGCCACTTGCTCAATACGGGCCTGTGGCGTAGTGGGCGACAACAAAAAAATTGCATCCAATTTCTGTTGCCTGAGATGTTCCACCCATTCCGCACATTCTTCCGGTGGATAATCCACCGTCAGCACTCCGTCTACGCCGCATTCTTTTGCCTTGGCTGCAAACTTCGCGTAGCCCATCGCTTCCACCGGATTGGCATAACCCATCAACACTACGGGCGTGCTCATATCGCTTGTTCTGAATTCTGCCACCATGGCCAGTACATTTTTCAAGCCCACGTGATGCTTCAATGCTCGTTCGGAAGATCGCTGTATAGTCGGTCCATCCGCCATCGGATCAGAAAATGGCACCCCCAGTTCGATGATGTTGGCACCTGCCTGCACCAGTTCATGCATTAATGGAACCGTCATGGTCGGATCCGGATCACCGGCGGTGATGAAGGGGATCAGGGCTTTCTTGTTTTGCTGGCGCAGGCTGGCAAATACTGTTGCAATACGGGACATGAATATCTCGGGTTCGGTCAGAATGTAATGCCGGAGGCTTGAGCCACGGTGGCCATATCCTTGTCTCCGCGCCCGGAGAGATTTACCAGCAACAACTTGTCCTTGTCGAGCGTAGGCGCAAGCTTGGCAGCGTAAGCCAGCGCGTGGCTTGACTCCAGTGCCGGCATGATGCCCTCGTAACGGCACAGAGTATGAAATGCCGCCAGCGCTTCAGCATCGGTTATCCCCACGTATTCGGCGCGGTTACTGTCCTTGAGCCAGGAGTGTTCCGGACCGACACCGGGGTAATCGAGGCCGGCGGAAATGGAGTGGGTCTCGACGATTTGTCCGTCCTCGTCCTGAATCAGATAAGTGCGATTGCCATGCAGCACACCAGGCCTTCCTGTCATCAGGGTGGCGGCGTGCTGCCCGCTTTCGATGCCATGGCCTGCCGCTTCCACACCTATCATGCGTACATTGCTGTCATCTATATAAGGATAAAACAAGCCAATGGCATTTGATCCGCCACCCACGCAGGCGATCAGCGCATCCGGCTGGCGTCCATATTCCTCCAGCATCTGCACCTTGGCTTCACGCCCGATGATGGCCTGAAAATCACGCACCATCATCGGATAGGGATGTGGCCCCGCCACTGTGCCGATGATGTAGAAAGTATTTTCAACATTGGTGACCCAGTCGCGCATGGCTTCATTGAGCGCGTCTTTCAGTGTTCGGGAACCGGACTCGACTGGCACCACCGTCGCACCCAGCAGCTTCATTCGGTAAACATTGGTGGCCTGGCGCTTTACATCCTCGGAACCCATGTAGACCACGCATTCCATCCCATAGCGCGCGGCTACCGTGGCACTGGCAACGCCATGCTGGCCCGCCCCGGTCTCGGCAATCACGCGGGGCTTGCCCATGCGTTTGGCCAACAATGCTTGACCGATCGTGTTATTGATTTTGTGCGCACCAGTGTGGTTCAGATCTTCCCGCTTCAGCAGAATCTGCGCCCCCCCCAGAAGTGCCGACCATCTCTTTGCATGATAAATGGGGCTGGGTCGTCCCACGTAGTGCTTCAATTCATAGGCGAATTCCGCCTGAAAATCGGCATCACTGCGGTAGTACTCATACTGGCTGCGCAATTCTTCCAGCGCGGCGATCAGCGTTTCGGCTACAAATACCCCGCCGTAAGGGCCAAAGTGGCCGCGCTTGTCGGGCAGATCATAAACTTTCACTATCTCGAACTCCTTGCATGAAAGCGGCAATTTTCTCCGCATCCTTGATACCCTTGGCGATTTCCACCCCGCTCGACACGTCCACCGCCCAGGGTTGCACCTGTTTGATCGCCGCCGTCACGTTGCCGGGATGCAGGCCGCCGGAAAGAATCAGCGGCAACGACATGTGCTGCGGAATCAAGCTCCAGTTAAACGCATCCCCAGTCCCACCTGGCGTACCTTCGACATAGCTATCCAGCAGCAGTCCCCTGGCATTGGAATAACGAGTTGCGTATTGTAGCAAATCTACCCCGGCCCTGACTCGCACGGCCTTAATATATGGCAGTGAAAATTGGCTGCAGAATTCCGGGGATTCATCACCGTGAAATTGCAGCAGGTTCAAACCGGTGACAGCGGCAGTTTCTTCTACCCATTCCGCTTCCGGATCAACATATACCCCCACCGAACTGATGAATGGCGGCAGCGCGGCTACAATTTCACGCGCTTTGGCAGGCGTGATGGAACGTGCGCTTTGCGGCCAGAACACAAGACCGATGGCACCTGTACCCAGATGCGCTGCCGCCAGCGCATCTTCAATGCGGGTAATGCCGCAGATTTTTATTCGGGTGGGCATAAATCAAAAATGCGTCTGTTGAACACGAATGAAGAACAAACTTGCTGTTAGTCGTAATTAGGTTTTTCCCTGGCGCGACTGAATCTGCAGCAGCAGGCCCGCAATGAGCGGCTCTGTGAATCCCGGCATATCCCATTTTGGATCATAAGCAATCCCCGCCAAGTATAACCCGGCAGCGGGAAAAGTCGGTGCAGCATGAGTACGGTCACGACCTTCCAGCAAGGTTTGCATCCATTCAGATTGATACTTGCCCTTGCCCACATAAACCAGGCAACCCACAATATTGCGCACCATGTGATGCAGAAACGCGTTGGCACGCAGCTCAAACGCAATGATGTCGCCTTGCTGCGTGATTTCCAATTTGGTCAGATTGCGCACCGGGGACTTGGCCTGGCATTCGGCTGCACGGAAGGCGCTGAAATCATGTTCACCCACCAGCATGTGCGCAGCGACTCGCATCCATTCCAGATCAAGGGGCTGATGAAACCAGCCGACTTTGCCATGATGAAGTCCGGGGCGCACCGGATGATTCAACAGCAGGTAGAGGTAACAACGTTCGCTGGCGCTGTAGCGGGCGTGGAAATCATCAGGAACCTCGGATGCCCACAGCACCGCCATGCTGTCAGGCAACAGCGCGTTGACGCCACGTACCCAAGCACTTGGAGGCCGCTGTGCCTGCGAGTCAAAATGCACCACTTGATACAGGGCATGCACACCGGCATCGGTACGTCCCGCCGTGACTACCCGGATATCGCTACCGGCTATTTTCGACAACGCCTTTTCCAGTGCATCCTGTACTGATCTGCCCGAAGGCTGGCTTTGCCAACCACAGAAACCGTTGCCGTCGTACTCCAGTACCAGCGCGATTCTCATAGGATATAGACTGTCAAAACGATCCAAAGCTGAACCGTGGCAACTGAACTCATGGATGGAATTACTATAGGGAAAATGCTGGAAACATGAAACCCCTCAAAATGATGCCGCAGGGATTTCTAATCAGACTTCGAATTAACATTGGGAAAGGGGACTACAGGCTTGCCAGCATCATCCTTGCGCTTTCCTGTTGCTGGGCATCGCCTTCGCGCACCACTTCCTCGAGAATCTCCCTGGCGCCATCATTATCACCCATTTCTTGATAGGCTCTGGCCAAGTCAATCTTGGTCGCAACTTCATGCCAGTAGGCACCTTCCGTAGATTTCGTGTCAGTCGATAGGGCAGGCGGCGGTTCGCCCATGTTTAAATCGATATCAGCCAGATCAGACTCAGGTAGGGGGGCCGAGTCCAGCGTTGGCACTGCAGCAGGTTCAGATTCAGGTTCCGGTGAAGCGGGAAAATCAATGCTGAAATCTGATTCAGTATCTTCAGTCAATGAAGGTTCCGCCACGGTGCTCGCAGCTGGGATATCGAGATCAAATCCCATAGTCTTTTCTGAGTTTTCTCCCGTTAGCATTGTTGGTGTAGCTGCCGCGGTGGATTGGCTCATCAGCACCGAAGACTCATGGTCATCACTGTCATGCTCTGAACCAAATTCCGTCCCAGAATCGGGCTCGGCAGCTTGCTTCCATGCTGCCGCTTGGTTTACTGGCGTGGAAGCGGGGCCACTCATGTCAAAATCCATAGCAGAAGCCATTTCCGATGCAGCTACCTTCTGTGGTGCATCGGAAACAATAGATGCAGCATCACTCTTGATCGCACCACTATTCGTCGCGACTGCATCGCCATACAAAGGGTTCCCAGGATCGATCCCGGCTCCCAATCTGGCAGCTCTCTCCCACAGCGGACCTGAGGGTGCTACCGCTTGCAATTTCCGGGCGGTAGCTTCAAAAGCCGCCTTGTCCTCACGTTGCACATATACTTGAAGCAGTTTCTCCAGTATTTCTGGGCGACTTGGATCCTTCACTAAGGCATCCACGAGGATCTTCTCGGCTTGGGCATCGCGTCCATAATCCAGATAAATCTCAGCCTCGGCAACTGGATCGACATCCCCGCTACTTATAACTTCATCCGGTGCCACCGTCGTTATAGGTAATGCTTCATCATGTAGCTGAGGCTCTAGCACGTAAGGTGGAACGACCGTATTGGAACTGCCTGCTGGTGTTTCTTTTTTCCGCCGCATCATGGATGCACCAAGAATTCCAGTCAACAGGAGCGCAAGCACACCCCCCACATACTCGATGTTCTCCATGAGATCATCCATCAGAGAGGACTTTACCCGGGCGGGCGGCGGTGCAGCCGGTGTAACAACAGGTTCCACTACAGGTTTGGCTGGTTCGATTGCCGTTACTGAAGATGCCTCCGGTGCCACAGGCGCTGTACTTGTTTCTTCCGGCTCGGCCGACACAGCAGGTACCGGGACAGGCTGGGGTGACACCGTCGGAACTGAAGACGATGCAATATCTGGCTTGATATTTTCAGCCCGTTTCTGCGCTTCCACCATGGTGGCTGACTTCAATTCCAGCAGGTGCTGCATTTCCTTAATATTCTTTTCCAGCAGCACAATACGCTCGTTGGCTTCGCTTAGCGCCTTATTCCTGGCGATGGCATCTTCTTCCATCGTACGGATGCGATCCTGCGATGCAGCTATTCCCTTACCTCCAGCCCCACTTAGCTCTTCACCTTTGGAAAGCTTTAGTACTTCTTTGGATGGCTCTCTAGCTTTGGTGGAATTGTCCTCAACAATGGCGGTAATCTTGCCGCTGACCGTTTGCTTTGGTGTTCCAGTTGCTGGAGTCGTGCTGACAGTAGCAGCCAGCTTCTGCCGGTAAGTATTCCAGTCAGCAATCTGCGTTTTTACTTCTATGGCCGCTTCTGCTGCAGAAATCTTGGCGATTTCACTACTATCCGGCACTCGCAAAATTGGCCCCGCCTTGAGCCGATTCATATTGTTGCCAGAGAAAGCATCACGATTGACACGATGCAACGCAACCAGCATCTGATTTAGATTTACCCCATCGGGGGCAATCTGCCGGGCAATCCTGCTTAAAGTATCGCCGCTCCTTACCGGACCATAAGGAGTACCAGTTCTGCCAACCGGCATTGGTTCCTGTACCACCGGTTTTTCGTCACTGATAAAATCTTTAATTGGAGCAGCTGGTTTTTCAACCATAACCGGCTCAGCTTCAACAACAGGCGGCTCGGTGGGCGCAATCTGGGTCGCGGGTATACTCTGCATTACCGGCGCAATCTGAATCACTGGTGCTACTGGCTGGGGTATGTCAGTTTCTGGTAGATCCAGTAGTACGGTATATTCTCGCAGTAACCGCCCTGATGCCCAGTTCAACTCGATCAGCATGCTTAGAAACGGCTCTACAATAGGCTGCGGAGAGGTAATTCTGACGTAGGGTTGACCATCGGAACGTGTCTCCACGCTAACTGTGAACGTAGAAAGGAATGGCGCATAATCGACATCTGCTTTACGGAAAGCATCACGTGAAGCAAGACGCGCTGCCAAGGAAGGGACCTCCTCTTTCTTTACCGCAACCAGATCGATCTCTGCTTTAAACGGCTGCCCCAGAGCGGAATTAACCGTCAGTTTACCCAAGCCCGCTGCATGCACGGCCCACGGCGACATCAGCACGATTAGGAACAACCATACTTTAAACGTAGTAGATTTGCACACAGCGGCGCACTCTGGTTTTTGAAAGAAGAAATAGACTAACATCATGTAGTTATCGAAGCAAGCTGAACTTGTCTCTGATGCTTTGCATCAATTCAGTTATTTCTTAACTGAAATTTCCGGTTATGACATGAAGGTTTTTATACAAAACCGGCAGGCTGGTCACTACGCGGTCAACTTGCCCGAAGAACCACTGTGGTATGCAGTAATCTCAAGCTTCTTCAACGAGGGTATAAAAGATCAGGCTTGTATCAGGCCTGTACCAGAATTCGCAGCATCCTGCGCAATGGTTCTGCTGCACCCCATAGCAACTGATCTCCCACTGTGAACGCGGATAGATACTCATTGCCCATAGCAAGCTTGCGCAACCGTCCTACCGGTATGTCCAGCGTCCCCGTGACTGCAGCCGGAGTAAGCTCCTTTAATGTGTTCTCACGGTCATTGGGAACAACCCGCACCCAACTATTCGCTGCTGCAAGAATATCTTCTACCTCATCCAGCGGAACATCTTTCTTCAATTTAATGGTCAACGCCTGGCTATGGCAGCGCATGGCACCTACACGAACGCAGATGCCATCTACCGGAATCGCGTGATCACTGCGCCCCAGGATCTTATTGGTCTCAGACTGGCCTTTCCATTCCTCACGGGTCTGGCCGTTGCCAAGATCCCTGTCTATCCACGGAATCAGGCTACCAGCCAGTGGAACACCAAAATTCGCTGTGGGAAATTTATCGTCACGCAGCGTCCCCGCCACTTCCCGATCGATGTCGAGTATGCTCGCAGCAGGGTCATCTAGCATGGTCTTCGCTACCCGATGAGCCTCACCCATCTGCTGCAGCAATTCGCGCATATTTTGTGCACCTGCACCGGAAGCAGCCTGATAAGTCATGGCGCTCATCCATTCCACCAGGTCTTCTTCGAACAATCCACCCAGCGCCATCAGCATCAGGCTCACGGTGCAATTGCCGCCGATGAAATCTTTACCGCCATCGTGCAGCGCCTGTTCAATGACCGGCAAATTGATCGGGTCGAGTATGATTACGGCATCTTTGCCCATGCGCAATGTCGAGGCCGCATCAATCCAGTAACCCCGCCAGCCTGCCTGACGCAGCTTATCAAATACCGCAGTGGTGTAGTCGCCCCCTTGGCAAGAAATGATGATATCCATCGCCTTGAGTTCATCGATATTGTATGCGTCCTTGAGCGGCGGCGTTTCTCTGCCGATATCCGGACCTTGGCCACCCTTTTGCGAGGTAGTAAAAAACACCGGCTCCACCAGCGCAAAATCATTTTCCTCCCGCATGCGCTGCATCAGCACCGAACCCACCATGCCGCGCCAACCAACGAATCCCACTCGCTTCATTTGATCATCCCTCTTCTATCTATAAATTCGCCAGTACCGCATCGCCCATTCCGCTGGTACCGACTCTTTTCATTCCTGGTTCATAAATATCGCCGGTGCGATAACCTTGCGCCAGTACTTTCTTTACTGCCTTTTCAATCCGTGCTGCCGCCGATTCCTGATTGAATGTATAGCGCAGCATCATCGCCACCGACAATATTGTTGCCAATGGATTGGCCACATCCTTGCCAGCAATATCTGGAGCTGAGCCGTGGATCGGCTCATACAATCCTTTGTTCTTATCATCCAGCGATGCCGATGGCAGCATGCCGATGGAACCGGTCAGCATCGACGCTTCATCCGACAGGATATCGCCGAACATGTTGCCTGTCACCATCACGTCGAATTGCCTGGGATTGCGTACCAGCTGCATCGCCGCATTATCCACCAGCATGTGCGTAAGCTCCACGTCAGGATATTCCGCCGCTGTTTCGACCACTACTTCGCGCCATAGTTGCGTACATTCGAGCACGTTCATCTTGTCCACCGAGCACAATCTGCGATTGCGCTTGCGCGCCGCCTGAAACGCAACATGCGCGATTCTGCGTATCTCCGTTTCGCTATAAATCATGGTGTTGAAACCGACGCGCTGACCATCGCGCCGTTCGATACCGCGCGGCTCGCCGAAATAAATATCGCCAGTCAACTCGCGCACAATCAGAATATCCAGCCCTGCGACCACTTCGGGTTTCAACGTCGAAGCATTGGCAAGCTCGGGGTAAAGCACCGCTGGCCGCAGGTTAGCAAACAGATTCAATGCCTTGCGGATAGCAAGCAAGCCTCGCTCCGGACGCTGCGCGCGCGGCAACGTGTCATACTGTGGACCACCCACAGCACCCAGCAGTACCGCATCGGCAGCGGTAACCAGCTTGCGCGTTGCCTCTGGAAACGGCTCCCCGGTCGCATCAACCGCGCACCCTCCCAGCAAACCCGATTCCAGTTCGAATTTTAATCCGTCGCTTCTCAGCGCCTCCAGTACTTGCACCGCTTGGGCAACGATTTCCGGGCCGATGCCGTCACCGGCTAGAACCGCAATTTTCATAAAATCTTTCTTAAGCTGCAGTAAAATTATTTACGCGCAAATAGCCACGGCTGTTCCGTGCGCCGCTTTTCTTCGAATGCCTTGATCTTGTCCGCGTGCTGCAACGTCAAACCAATTTCATCCAGACCGTCCAGCAAGCAATGCTTGCGGAACGGGTCGACATCGAAGTTGTAGACCTCGCCATGGAGCGTAGTCACCGTCTGATCTTCCAGATTTACTGTCAGACGATAACCTTCGGCTGCGCTTACTTCGTGGAATATCCGCTCGACAATGTCTGCATCGAGCACGATAGGCAGCAGGCCAATCTTGAAACAATTGCTGAAAAAGATGTCGGCAAAACTGGGGGCGATGATCACCCGGAAACCATAATCCTGCAAAGCCCAAGGAGCATGTTCCCGGCTCGAGCCACAGCCGAAATTCGCGCGCGTAAGTAATATCTGCGCGCCACGATAACGCAGCTGGTTGAGAACAAAATCCGGATTTAGCCTGCGTTGGGTTACATCCATCCCCGGCTCGCCATGATCCAGATAACGCCACTCGTCGAACAGATTCTGACCGAATCCGGAACGTTTGATGGATTTTAGAAACTGCTTGGGAATAATGGCATCGGTGTCGATATTGGCGCGATCCAGCGGCACCACCAACCCCTCACAGGAATGAAATTTTTCCACTCGTTAGTTGGGGGGTTATTTTGCTGTTTTCTCAATCACCTCGCCACTTCTCTGCAAGTCTTTGCCGAAACCCTGCAAGGTATTGCAGGCAGACAAACAAAAAGTGGCGATCAACACGATCATTACCGGCAATGTTTTCATAACACCCTCTTTCTTAAAAATAAACAGGAGCTCTTTCCCGCAGTTTAATATATTTCCCGCACATCCACAAAATGTCCAGCCACTGCTGCTGCTGCTGCCATCGCTGGGCTTACCAGGTGAGTGCGCCCGCCCGGTCCCTGCCTGCCCTCAAAATTGCGGTTAGACGTAGAAGCGCAGCGCTCCCCTGGCGCCAGTCGATCATCATTCATCGCCAGACACATTGAGCAGCCTGGCTCACGCCATTCGAATCCGGCATCACGGAATATCCTGTCAAGCCCTTCCTGCTCCGCTTGATGCTTCACCAGACCGGAGCCCGGCACTACCATGGCAAGCTTGATATTCTCAGCAATATGCTTGCCCTTCACTACTTCCGCTGCCGCGCGCAAATCTTCAATACGCGAGTTAGTGCAGGAACCGATGAATATTTTATCCAGGCGGATTTCACTGATCGGCATATTGGGAGCCAGTCCCATGTATTTGAGCGCATGCTCCATGTCATGACGTTTCACTGCATCGGCGATCTGCGCGGGATCCGGCACTCTGCCGTCAACCGTTGTCACCATTTCGGGCGAGGTCCCCCAGGTTACCTGCGGTTTGACCTGCGCCGCATCCAGCCTTACCACCTGGTCGAAGGTTACACCCTCATCACTTTTGAGAGTGCGCCAATAAGCGACCGCTTTCTCCCATAATTCACCTTTTGGTGCAAACGGGCGTCCTTTAATGTAATCGATGGTAATGTCGTCCACCGCTATCATGCCAGCGCGTGCACCCGCCTCGATCGCCATATTACAAAGTGTCATGCGCGCTTCCATGGAAAGCGCGCGAATGGCACTGCCGGCAAATTCAATCGCGTAACCGGTGCCGCCAGCAGTGCCAATTTTACCGATAATGGCAAGCGCAACATCCTTGGCAGTAACGCCATGACCGAGCTCGCCTTCGACCAGAACCTGCATCGCCTTGGCTTTTTTCAGCAACAGGCACTGGGTCGCAAGTGCATGCTCCACTTCCGAGGTGCCAATACCGAAAGCAAGGCAGGCGAATGCACCATGCGTGCTGGTATGCGAATCCCCGCACACCACCGTCATGCCGGGCAAGGTAGCACCCTGCTCCGGACCGATCACGTGAACGATTCCTTGGCGCAGATCGGTCATTTTGAACTCGGTGATACCCAGTTCTGTACAATTCTGGTCGAGGGTCTCCACTTGCAGCCGCGATATTGGATCGCTGATACCTTGGCTGCGCTCAGTGGTGGGCACATTGTGATCGGCTACCGCAAGAATTGAATCCAGCCGCCAAGGCTTGCGTCCAGCCAACCTCAGTCCCTCGAATGCCTGCGGGCTGGTAACTTCGTGCACCAAGTGGCGGTCGATGTAGAGCAGCGCCATCCTGTCCGGCTTATCGGATTCTTCGTGCACTACATGGCTTTGCCAGAGTTTGTCGTAGAGGGTCTGCATCTTGCAAGTTTCTGGAGAAGTGCGAAATTATCCCATAATGCAGCCATCAGAAGTAAGCCATGTCTTGATGAACGCCAGATGCGTGCAGTCGAATTAACTGAAATCTCGCCATGATTTGGCAGAAATAGGCTAAGGGGAAGCTCCCATCAAAAGAAAAATGGGTTAGGTCATTTCTGACCTAACCCATTAATTTTATAGCACGCCTGAAGAGATCAATCTGGGTACTGGAACGTGGCTATTTTAGTGTGTATTCCACCACCAAATGACACGCCCCATCACGCACTTCATTGCATCGGTCTATTTTCCAGTCGATCTTTAAGGTGTTGCGTTCGCTCTTTGGTTCTCAAACCAAGACACCCAAAGGTATCTGCCCCCTCATAGGTACAATCGATATTTCTAAACATATTCCACTGTCGCTGAGATTTTCTTAAATTTTCTTTATCTTTAGTGTTCAGTTTCTCTATCAATTGTTTTTGAATATTTTTCAGTTCAGCCTCGGCAGCTTGATATTCCGCCACTTTCTCAGCCTTGGCATAGGTTAAACCGGTCAATGACGATCCTACCAAAATGACAAGGAATTTAAATGCATTTCCAGAAAGATTCTTTTTCATCCCTGTTTTCTCCTAATGTTTGTAGCGAAAGCAGAACACGTGATTTCTCTTTAAAGAATCAAACCCTACGCCCCAGTACGATAAGTAATTCTGCCATTGCGGTGAGGTATGAAGCTGAAAAGACCGGGGTGAACGTACATTATGTAAGTTCCCATCAAGACGCCGAACTCTATGGCAGCCCAACCCAGATCGAATTCACTCGATGTGAAGACGGGAATAGCCCACAGGAGGGCAAAAATCACAGGAATGATTAAAAAATAGGTAAATGGGATAGCTTTCATGAAATATGCTCCTAACAATTTGTTATTTAAATAAATCTACGTCGGCTATAAAAGTGGCCGTTACAAATCAGACTCATGATTTCACAAAAAGTTCACATTTTTTTAACATCTCACTCACATTATGATTGAAATTTTCTGGACTACTCGTACGTCACAGTTCGAGCTAGCTTGCTTGTAGAAGTGCCAGGGAGTAATACGATTTTTGCTGCAGGAAAAGAACAAGGGGCTAGACTTTTAGC
>JAYUYT010000081.1:0-5045 GCA_043752345.1 Nitrosospira sp. | reverse complement strand
AATCATCCTGGGCAAAGCGCAGCTCCTCGATTTTTGCTTCAAGCTCGGCTACGGGTTGCTCGAAATCCAGGAAGGTAATTTTCATGGAGCATAAGACCGTAATTTCGAAGCCGTAATGATACAGGATTTGTGCCTGCTCCAGCGTCCATGAACAGTGCCTGCATCTTATTTGTGCTGCTTCATGGCTCAGATAGTCAAGCTGACAGAAGTTCTGCCACGGTAAAATGGGCGCCTTGCTCAATTAGATAGCCCAATGAAAAAGTACTCAGCCGCCGATCTGGCGCGGCGTCTTGTCAATCTGCCGGTACCCGCTTATGCCGAAGACCTGCCAGTGGTCGCGCAGCGGGGAGAGATCGCACGTGCGCTCGAGGCAAATCAGGTGGTGATCGTATGCGGCGAAACAGGCTCCGGCAAAACCACCCAGTTGCCGAAGATTTGTCTCGAACTCAAGCGTGGCGTGGCCGGGATGATTGGTCACACCCAGCCACGGCGCATCGCGGCACGTACGGTGGCGGCGCGCATTGCTGCAGAGCTCAACAGTCCGCTGGGCCACGCCGTGGGCTACAAGGTGCGCTTCTCCGACAAAGTTGGCGCGGATACTTATATCAAACTCATGACCGATGGCATCCTGCTGGCGGAAACCCAAGGCGATCATACGCTCTCGGCTTACGATACGATCATCATCGATGAGGCGCACGAGCGCAGCCTCAACATTGATTTTCTGCTCGGTTATTTGCGGCAATTACTTCCTCGACGGCCTGATCTCAAGCTTGTCATCACTTCCGCCACCATTGATGCCGAGCGTTTTTCCAGGCATTTCGACAATGCGCCGGTGATCGCGGTATCGGGCAGGATGTACCCGGTGGAAATGCGTTATCGTCCCATCGCGGTCGAGGGCGAAGGGGATGCCGATGTCGAGCAGGGCATACTCGATGCGGTGGACGAGGCGGTGCGTTCGGGTCCCGGCGATGTGCTGGTGTTTCTCCCTGGCGAGCGTGAAATCCGCGAGACTGCCGAGGCGCTGCGCAAACACCACCCGGCCGGTGCGGAAATTCTGCCATTGTTCGCGCGGCTGTCGTTCGTCGAGCAGGAACGCGTGTTCAAGCCAGGCGGCGCACGGCGCATCGTGCTGGCCACCAATGTGGCGGAGACTTCGCTCACCGTTCCCGGCATCCGTTATGTGGTGGATACCGGGATGGCACGCATCAACCGTTACAGCTATCGCAACAAGGTGGAGCAGTTGCAGGTGGAGAAAATTTCCCGCGCTTCGGCCAATCAGCGGGCGGGGCGCTGCGGCCGGGTGATGAGCGGCATATGCATCCGGCTGTATGCGGAAGAGGATTATCTTGCCCGCCCGGAATTCACTGTCCCGGAAATTCTGCGCTCATCGCTGGCGTCAGTGATTCTGCGGATGAAATCGCTCAGGATCGGCGAAGTGGAAAATTTCCCCTTTATCGAGCCGCCAGCGCCGCGCATGATTGCGGACGGCTATCAACTGCTGACGGAACTGGGTGCGGTCAACGAGAGTAACGAACTGACGCAGATCGGCTGGCAGCTCGCGAAATTCCCAATCGATCCGAAAATTGCGCGCATGATACTCGCGGCGAAAGAAGAAAACTGCCTCAGTGAAGTGCTCATCATCGCTTCCGCTCTGAGTCTGCAAGACCCGCGCGACCGCCCATTCGAGCGGCAGGATGCGGCGGACCGCGCGCACCAGCGCTTTCAGGACGAACGTTCCGATTTCCTCGGTTACCTGAAACTGTGGGATTTTTTCGAGGAATTGTTGCAGCACAAGAAATCCAACCGCAAGCTGATGGAACATTGCCAGGAAAACTTCCTTTCGCATCGGCGCATGCGCGATTGGCGCGAAGTCCACAGCCAGTTGCACGGACTGGTGACGGAATTGGGCTTGCGGCCCAACCAGATTCCTGCCGGTTACGATGAAATCCATCGCGCGCTGCTGACCGGACTGCTGGGTAATATCGGTTTCAAGGGCGAGGAGGGGGATCAGTATCTGGGTGCGCGCGGTATCAAGTTCTCGATTTTTCCCGGATCGGTGCTAAGAAAAGCCAAGCCGAAGTGGGTCGTAGTGGCAGAACTGACTGAGACCACCAAGCTTTACGGACGGTGTGCGGCGAAAATCGAGCCGCAATGGCTAGAAAAAATAGCCGGTGATTTGTGCAAGAAGCATTATTTTGACCCGCACTGGGAAAAACAACCCGCGCAGGTTACGGCATTCGAGCGGGTGACGCTCTACGGCCTCACCGTGGTACCGAAACGGCGGGTGCATTACGGTGCCCTCAATCCGCAAGAGGCGCGCGAGATTTTCATCCGCGCGGCACTGGTGGCAGGCGAGTATGAAACTCAGGCAGCATTCTTCGCCCATAACCGCAATCTCATTGCTGCAGTGGAACAACTGGAACATAAGGCACGCCGCCAGGATGTGCTGGTAGACGAGCGGGAAATCTTCGCCTTCTATGACGCCTTGATTCCCGCTGAAATCTGCAATGGGGCAGCATTCGAGAAATGGCGCCGGCAGGAAGAGCAAGGCAATCCGCGCCTGCTATATCTCGATCGGGAAACCCTAATGCGCCACGGCGCAGGCACTGTAACCGAGGAGCAATTCCCCGAAAGCATGACCGTGTCTGACCATGAATTTGCGTTGACCTATCGTTTCGAACCGGGGCATGCGCTCGACGGCGTGACCCTGACCGTGCCGTTGCCGCTGCTGAATACGCTGGATGCAGCACAATTCGATAACCTGGTTCCGGGATTGATCCGCGAAAAAGTGACCTGGTATCTGAAAGCGCTGCCCAAGCAGATCCGCCGCCATCTAGTGCCGGTGCCTGAGTTTGTGACCCGGTTTCTGGAAAACCAGGCAACAGACAAAAACAGGGTACTGGTGGATGCCCTGGCTGAATTCGTTCAAAGCAAGAGCGGTGTCCCGGTAGCAGCCGCTGCCTGGGAAAAAGAATCCCCACCGCCGCACCTGCTGATGAATTACCAGGTGGTAGACGATGCGGGGCGCGAATTGGCGATGAGCCGCGATCTCGCGCAACTCAAGGCGCAGCTTGGGCAGGCGGCGCAACTGACGTTTGCCCAGTCGGGTGCAGACGCGGGCAGCAACATTGAGCGCGACCAGGTAATGCGCTGGGATTTTGGCGATTTGCCCGAAGCGATATCTTTTGTCCGTGCCGGCAAAAAACTTACCGGTTACCCGGCACTGGTGGATGAGAAGGAAAGTGTGGCCATCCGCCTATTCGATACGCGTGACGCAGCAGCCGCCAACATGCGCGCCGGCGTGCGGCGCTTGCTGCGTTTCGAGCTCAGGGAACAAATGAAGCAACTGGAAAAGAATCTGCCGGGTTTGAGTCAAGCTGCCTTGCAGCTACGCACCCTCATCAACCCTGATGCGCTCAAGGAAGATATGCTGAATGCCATTAGCGACCGCGCCTTTATCGGCGATGATGCGCTGCCGCGCAACGAGCAGGAATTCATGCTGCAGAAACAACGGGCACGAACGCGGCTGCCTGCCGTGACCGAAGCCGTTGCCCGCATGACGCAGAAGATCGCGCATGAATGCCAGCCGCTGATCGCGCATTTATCCTCAGCCAGTGCCGCCACCGGCAGATTAAGTCGCGAACTGAGCCAGCAGCTTAGCAACCTAATTTATCCAGGCTTTTTCAGCGCCACCCCATGGGAACGACTGCAGCATCTGCCGCGTTATCTGCAAGGCATGAGCATGCGGCTGCACAAATATCCCGGCAACCCGGAGCGGGACGGACGCCACGGCCCTGCGGTCGCCGGTTTATGGAATCAGTACGAGCAGCGCCTGGAAAAACATCGCAAGACCGGAATCAGCGACCCCAATCTTGCCGAATTCCGCTGGCAGATAGAAGAGCTGCGCATCTCCCTGTTTGCCCAGGAATTGAAAACACCGTACCCGGTATCGGTCAAACGCTTGCAGAAATCATGGGAGAAGGTGCTGGGGTAGGGTGGTTCGTGCCTGCAGAGACTAGCGTGCCGCAGTCGCGCCGCGCGGATCGCTGGCGGTAACTGAGCGCTGAGTTTCCTTGTCGAAGAATATCAACTGCATATTGCCCCATTTCTGTGCGGCAACTGTTACCTGATGCCCTTTCAGCTTGAGCCCGGAAATCCACTCCTCGCGAAATGAATCCGGCTCGACCTCGATCTGATCCGGCAGATACTGGTGATGAAACCGCGGGTTCCCAGCGATTTTTCCCGGATCGGTTTGCCGGTCATCGACGTAATTGACGATTGCCAGCAGAACCATGCTGATGATGCGCGAACCGCCGGGTGTGCCAACAATCAGTATGCCTTTGGTGTTTTCCACAAAAGTCGGCGACATGCTCGACAACGGGCGTTTGCCTGGCATGATGGCATTGGCCTGATTCCCGTGCAGGCCGTAGACATTGGGCACAGCGGGCGCAATGGAAAAATCGTCCATTTCATTGTTCAGCAGCACCCCGGTATTGCCGGCGACAAAACCCGAGCCGAAATTGGTATTGATGCTCAGGGTTGCCGCAACCCGATTGCCTGCCCGATCCATGATCGAGAAATGGGTAGTTTCGGTTCCGCCTGGGCGCGCGGTCACGCCAGCGTCCAGCCGAACATCCGGCGTCGCTCGATGCAAATCGATCGTGGCTGCCCGTTCACGCCCATAGTCTTTGCTCATGAGTTTTTCTGTCGGCACAGCGACAAAATCACTGTCACCCAGGTATTCAGCCCGATCCTGATATGCCCGGCGCAGCGCCTCCGCGATCAGATGAATTCTATTGCTCTCGCTCAACTGCGCCAACGGAAAATTCTCAAGAATATTCAGTCCTTGCGCCAGGGTTAGCGCACCGGACGAAGGCAGGGGTGCCGTTGTGATCATTGCGTCGCGATAAGTGAATCTGGCTGGCTCGCGCTCAATTATCCGGTAATGCGCCAGGTCTGCGTGCTCCCAGATGCCGCCTGCCCGTTTGATTGACTGCACCATCTCGTCCGCCACCCGGCCGCGGTAAAACCCATCTGCGCCATGC
>JAYUYT010000080.1:0-5089 GCA_043752345.1 Nitrosospira sp. | reverse complement strand
GACTGCCGGTGGCGACAGACGTTAGATAGCAGTTCGATGCCATTCTTGTTGCGTACTAGCACCTTGGCATCATCCATCCATTCCAGCACATGATAGTCGCCGATATTCGGCAACATGGTTTCATGACCGACGTAGCCGCCCCCTTGGTCAAATAGGAGGCGCTTTTCCAACTCAAGAATATGGGGATCGAAATACCAGTCAACCGGCAGCTGCACCGGAGTTTGCATCAGTTGCGAAACATCGACAAAATTAGACATATCGATACTGTATATCTTCCTAAGAGGTTAAGAAACATTCCCGCACGAAAAATCGGCCCAATATATGAGGTTTTATCCCTCACAGAAGTGTACATAACCTAGTTTAGAGGAATGAGCCGAAGAAAGTTTCACGTATTTAATTGACCTGACCCCGCTTATTGCGTTATTTTTGCAGCTTTCGGCAAGCTGTATACTCTTGTGACACTGTGCTTATCATGACAAAGCTCGCTAAACACGTCAAATCCTCGCGGCCAGAAAGTTTTGAAGCAGCATTAACTGAGCTGGAAAACATTGTAGTTGAAATGGAGACAGGACAAATGCCGCTCGAGGTTTCGCTGTCGGCCCACAAACGTGGTGCGGAGTTACTGCAATACTGTCAGTCCAAGTTGCAGGACGCACAGCAACAGGTACGGCTGCTCGAGGCTGGTACGCTTAAAAATTTCTCCCCATCCAGTATTGATGATCGCTGATTTCCAGGACTGGGCGAAAAGCCGTCAAGTATGCATAGAAACCTCCTTGCAGACTCTGCTTCCCGCCGCGAATATTGCCCCCGAGCGCTTGCACGAGGCTATGCGTTATACCGTCCTGGGCGGAGGAAAGCGGGTACGCCCGCTGCTTGCCTTTGCCGCTGGAGAGTTGAGCAAGGCGAATGAAGAACGCGTAACCATCGTTGCCGCTGCGGTAGAGTTAATTCATGTTTACTCGCTGGTACATGACGACCTGCCTTGTATGGACGACGACGTGCTGCGGCGGGGCAAGCCCACCTGTCATGTGGAATACGATGAAGCGACTGCGCTGCTAGTAGGCGATAGTCTGCAAAGCCTGGCTTTTCAGTTACTGGCTGAATATCACCTGGCAGATACTCCGCAAGTTCAACTGGAAATGATCAAGCGGCTGGCGCAAGCGGCGGGTTCACGCGGCATGGCAGGCGGACAGGCGATTGACCTCGCCAACATCGGCAAGACATTGAGCCTGCCAGAACTGGAGTTTATGCACATCCACAAGACCGGAGCGCTCATCCGTGCCGCAGTAATGCTGGGCGCCAGCTGTGGCAACAGTTTGAATAAGGTGCAACTGGAAAGTCTCGATCATTTCGCCAAGCATATAGGCCTCGCATTCCAGGTAGTGGATGATGTGCTTGATGCAGAAGCAACCACCGCGACCTTGGGCAAAACTGCCGGTAAAGATGCCGAACACAATAAGCCGACATATGTGAGCATACTGGGAACTAGCAAAGCACGCGAACTAGCCGAGGAGTTGCGGCGTGATGCCTATCAGGCGCTGGAAAGTTTCGACGCGGCGGCAGGGCGGCTGCGTCAAGTAACTGATTTCATCATTCAGCGAAAGTTTTGAGGCTGTCTTCTTTATAGTAAGCAATTTTTAATTTTCAGGATTCAAATGTATCCACTGCTTGATACCATCAACACCCCTTCTCAGTTGCGTGCACTGGAACGCAAAGTACTGCCGCAGCTCGCTGACGAGTTGCGTAAATTCCTGGTTGAGTCGGTGGCGAAAACCGGCGGGCATCTTTCTTCCAATCTTGGTACGGTCGAATTGACCATCGCACTGCACTACGTGTTCAACACGCCACATGACCGGTTAGTGTGGGACGTCGGTCACCAGACTTATGCTCATAAAATTCTCACCGGTCGCCGCGAAGGCATGAAGAAATTACGTATGCACGGCGGTGTCGCGGGGTTCCCGCGGCGCGATGAAAGCGAATATGATGCCTTTGGCACGGCGCATTCCAGCACCTCCATCAGCGCCGCACTTGGCATGGCAGTAGCGGCACAGCTGGAGGGAATAGACCGGCGCGCGGTGGCCGTGATTGGTGACGGCGCCATGAGCGCAGGCATGGCATTCGAAGCTTTAAACAATGCCGGCGCCATGAATACTAATTTGCTGGTAATACTGAACGACAACGACATGTCGATTTCGCGTCCGGTCGGGGCGCTTAATAATTATCTCGCCAAGCTCATGTCCGGACAATTCTATGCAACAGCGCGGCGCGCAGGCGAGAAGATGCTGGGGGTGGTACCGCCCGTGCTGGAACTGGCCAAACGCGCCGAAGAACATGTCAAAGGTATGGTGACGCCCAGTACGCTGTTTGAAGAATTTGGTTTCAACTACATCGGTCCCATTGATGGCCATGATCTCGATGTGCTGGTAACCACGCTCAATAACATCAAGCACCTCGACGGCCCCCAGTTCCTACATGTCGTAACCCGCAAAGGCGCAGGCTACCAAGCAGCGGAAAACGATCCCATTCTCTATCACGGCGTATCCAAATTTGATCCGGATGCAGGTATCGTATCCAAGGCAGCTGACAAGCCTAGCTATACCCAGATCTTCGGTGACTGGTTGTGCGACATGGCAGCACTGGACAAACGCCTGATTGGAATCACTCCGGCAATGCGTGAAGGCTCAGGACTGGTAAGGTTCTCCCAGGAGTATCCCGATCGTTATTTCGATGTCGGCATTGCCGAGCAACATGCGGTTACTTTTGCCGCAGGTTTGGCCTGCGACGGGATGAAACCGGTGGTAGCGATTTACTCGACCTTTTTGCAGCGGGCTTACGACCAGTTGATTCACGATGTTGCCATCCAGAATTTGCCGGTGGTATTCGCCATCGACCGTGCCGGTCTGGTGGGGGCAGATGGCCCCACCCATGCCGGCAGCTTTGACTTGACCTATTTACGTTGCATTCCCAATATCACGGTAATGACCCCCGCGGATGAGAATGAATGCCGGCAAATGCTCTACACTGCATTTCAAATGGATACACCGACGGCGGTCCGCTATCCGCGCGGCATAGGAACCGGTGTGGCGACACAAAAAGAAATGCAAGCGCTGCCGCTAGGCCGTGGCGAAATTCGCCGAAAAGGAGAAAAAATCGCGCTGCTGGCTTTCGGCAGCATGCTCAAACCCAGCATGGAAGCGGCGGAAGAGCTTAACGCCACCGTAGTCAATATGCGCTTTGTCAAACCGCTGGACGATGATCTGGTCGAGTCGCTGGCAGCTAACTACAAACTGCTGGTGACGATCGAAGAAAACACGATCATGGGTGGGGCAGGCAGTGCGGTAGTAGAATCTCTGGAAAGTAAGGGCATCGCCATCCCGGTACTGCAACTGGGCCTGCCGGATATTTTCATCGATCAGGGCGACCCGACACAGATGCTGGCAGATTGTGGACTGGATAAGACCGGCATCATCAAGTCTGTCCGAACGAAATTATCCGAGTGATTTTATCCGCTATTTCCTTTGTAGGAGATAACCACCATGAATAAACAGATCGACTTTCCCATTGCTGATGTACAAAGCACCCCGGATACGAGGCACATCGCGATCGACCGGGTCGGGATCAAGGCCATTCGCCACCCGGTAAAGGTAGCTGACAAAGATGGCGGCGTTCAGCATACCGTCGCCGTATTCAATATGTATGTGGATCTGCCGCATAACTTCAAGGGCACCCACATGTCGCGCTTTGTGGAGATACTCAACAGTCACGAGCGTGAAATTTCCGTGGAATCCTTCGAGAGCATCCTGCGGGCCATGGTAAAGAAATTGGGATCCGAGTCTGGTCACATTGAGATGACCTTCCCCTATTTCATCAACAAATCAGCACCGGTTTCCGGGGTAAAGAGTCTGCTGGACTATGAGGTGACTTTCATCGGCGGGATAAAGAAAGGGCGCTACGAATTCACCATGAAAGTAGTGGTTCCGGTAACTAGTCTGTGTCCGTGTTCCAAGAAAATCTCCGATTATGGTGCGCATAATCAGCGCTCCCATATATCGATTTCCGTACGTACCAACAGTTTTGTCTGGATCGAGGATATGGTACGAATGGCGGAAGACCATGCATCATGTGAACTCTATGGACTATTGAAACGCCCGGACGAGAAATACGTCACCGAGAAAGCTTACGACAATCCGAAATTCGTTGAAGATCTGGTGCGCGATGTCGCTTCATCCTTGAACAGGGATTCACGTATCGACGCCTATGTGGTGGAATCTGAGAATTTTGAGTCTATCCACAATCATTCAGCCTATGCGCTGATTGAACGAGGATAAAACAGGAAATTAAGAAATCAACAAGAAACCACACCGCTTCCTCAAACTGAGGGAACGGTGTGGAATACCGGCAGACTAACTACTAGTCTTTGGTGTAAACGATACGGTTGTTAAGAATGACTTTGCTCTGACCGTTCCAGATCACGTCTGTCAGGTTGGAGTAACGGCTAACGATCTGGGCGGCAATCCCGCCAGAAAACAGACCCGACCAGCCCAGAATCACAAAACCCCAGTGCAGCGGCGCGCTGAACAGTTCTTCCATGAACCAGAATGCATGGCCCCATTCGTTCAGACCCACGTTCGGTAGAATCATCAGCGGTCCGGCAATCCCCATCACCAGCGGGAACGAGGTACCCCGGCTAAACAACGGCAACCGGGTCATGGCATACAGGTATGCCGCTATCCCGCAAACAATGTACATCGGGAATGAACCATAGAACACTACCACATGGCTCGGCGTGAAGCTGGTGTCACGAATAATCACCTGGTGCCAGGATGCGTCTTGCTCGGTAAAGAAGCTACCACCCCAGTAAACACCAAATAGATATACACCCAGCCACATCATGAAGGAAAAATAACGCTTGATCTCTAGCTTCGGATCCAGGTTATCCAGTTGCTCCTTGGTGTCCCGGGACTTCAGTATCCAGCCCCAGGTAATCAAAGCAAACAACGGCATGATGATCATGTGTGCACGCCACAGACCCATCCAGACCCGTTCAAATTCCGGTTCCATCGAGTCCATCCCGTGCGAGTAGGCAAAT
>JAYUYT010000079.1:0-5094 GCA_043752345.1 Nitrosospira sp. | reverse complement strand
CAACATTATGTTGACGAATAATATATTAATTGATATATTATTGTCAACACGAATTCCGCATGCAGGAGAAAACAATGTCCCCGCAAATCCAAGCTTTTTTTGACCCGGCTACATGGACTGTCAGCTACGTTGTATTTGACGAGCCTGGCGGGAGTTGCGCGATTATCGATCCCGTCCTGGATTACGAGCCAAAATCTGCCCGGATCAGCACCTCATCTGCAGATAAGTTGATTGCATCCATCCATGATCGGCAACTGAATGTTGCGTGGATACTCGAAACGCATGCGCACGCCGACCACCTCTCCTCCGCACATTATCTCAGGGAAAAACTGGGCGGAAGAATTGCCATAGGCCATGAAATTCCCCAGGTGCAGGAAACTTTCAAGAAGATATTCAATCTCGGCGATGACTTCATTCCGGACGGCAGGCAGTTCGACCATTTGTTTGCAGATGGCGAAACTTTCAAGGTTGGCAAACTGGATGCGACAGCCATTGCGCTGCCAGGCCATACACCGGCCGACATGGCTTATCAGTTCGACGATGCAATCTTTGTAGGCGATACGCTGTTCATGCCGGATGTGGGCACCGCACGCGCCGATTTTCCGGGTGGTGACGCCCGCCGCCTGTTCCGCTCGGTGCGCCGCTTGCTCGCACAATCGCCGGCCACGCGACTGTTCATGTGCCACGACTATCCGCCCGTGAATCGCCCCGCACAGTGGCAAAGCACGGTGACTGAGCAGCGCGCGCACAACATTCATGTACATGACGGCATTAGCGAAGACGAGTTTGTTGCCATGCGTGAAGCGCGGGACGCCACGCTGGAGATGCCGACCTTGCTGCTGCCGTCGGTGCAGATCAATGTGCGCGCGGGGGAGATGCCGCCAGCGGAAACGAACGGTACTACTTATCTGAAAGTACCCATCAATGTGATTTGATGAAACAGAGCAGTTCGTAACTCTTATTTCCCGCGCACGCTAATTTCCAGAGTGATGATCAGTTCTCGCACGGTCAACGGCCATTCCAGTTTCAGCGTCACTGCCTGCATGATTTTCTCGAACCCACCCTCGGACTGCGATACAGAATAATGCGGCTGCGCAGACAACGCTACTGGCGAGGAAACATGCAAGGTAACGCTCCCGCCCAGTACATCATCGTCCAGCGTGATCTCATTCAACGCAGCCAGCTGCAACGGTTGACCAAAACCGCCGGGGATTTGCCCCTGGTGAATGTAGCGCCCGCCCCAGCCGTCGCAACTGGGCATGGCGAGATTGAGCTCGGTGCTGAATACGCCCTCTGCTGCGCCGGTGAAGCGGTACGATACATGCAGACGGTTGCCCGCAAGCTCGAAACTTTTGCTCACAGACAGGCAAGACGTATCTGCCAGAAAATGCACGCCGCCCACAGTGGAAGGATCATGCCGATAGTGCATGAACACAGCATTCAGACGATCGACGAACAGTCCGCGCACATGATCGTCAGCCTCCATGTCCGCGGCATCTATTTTGTGCTTGAAATTAACGCGCTCATGCGCCGAGGCAATGCCTGCATCACTGTGCCCGTGTCCGCCGCCCTCACCCTGTTGAATCCGGCGGTAATAATGTTCGGCCTGGCGCCGCAAGGTATCACCGAAATTGTGATTGAGCGCATAGGCATCAAGTTCACAAATGCAGCCATTACCATCCAGTTTCAACACCGCCTGGAGCACGCCATTCTGCAAATATGCTTCGTCCACTCCATCAAGATCGGTATCTTCCATGAAACGCATCGGACGCGGCGCACAGGCATCAAGCATTGCTTCCAAGGCGACCATGTCGTTATATACTGCGCGCCGCAGGTGCGGCAGATACAGGCCGCCAAACAAACCATGCCAATAAGCGTCGTTGGCCTGAGACTCGTACAGCTTCTGCTGCATGGCGGCAGTGCGCTGCGTCTGCGGCAGCGTGGCAAGACGCGCGGAAAGTCCCAGCATGCGCTTGTGCATCCAGTTGGATTCGGGATAGAGCGAAAAGAAATTCTTCCAGATGCCGCCGCGCAGAAATGCTTTATCGTGTTCGTAATGGCCATCCGTTTTTGCCTGCTGCACCAGATCGGCGTAGGCATTGGCTGGTTGCGCAGGAAGCGTCCATTCGTTCATTTCAATGTAGGAGGTGGTGGGCAGATAGACTATGCCGCGAGTCTTCTCGCTGGCATGATAATCGCGGTAGTGCCGGGTACAGATTTTTGGCGAGGCCAGCACACCTTGGATGAATTGGTCGAGCCACCCTTTTTCGTATACCCATTGGTAAGTTTCCGGCCAAATGCCGAATTTTTCGATGTCATCGAAATAAACCGCCGCATTGCTGCCGTCTGCGCTACTGCCCTCGGCCAGAGATTCGATATATGCCACCGCTTCGTGGGCCGGGGAAAACGGCAGCTTGTAGCGCAAGGTTTCGGAAATGGGAAACAGGTCCAATGTGCGCCCATCCTCCTCGGTGGTGAAGTAACCATTCAATTCCGCCACCGTTCTACCAGTGCAAAGAAAATGATAGTCGTCCACAATCACGTAGCGTATGCCGCAATCGGCCAGCGCCGGAACTACCGTTGCCTCCCATACCCGTTCTGTCAGCCACGCGCCCTGGGGGCGTTGGCCTAATTTCATTTCCAGTTTGTCTGAAAAAGTCTGGATCTGCCCGATACGATCACGGTTTGGAATCACCGCCAGTACCGGCTCGGTATCGCCCGCGCCGAATAATTCCACTTGCCCCCGCGCCACCATTTCCCGCAACAGTGCCATGTCTTGCGGATAATGTTCGATCAGATAGTCCAGCAACCAGCCGGAAAAATGTACCGCAAAATGAAAATCCGGGTAACGATGGAGTACCTGCAGAAAGGGTTTGTAACAGCGCAGATGCGCATCGGCCAGCACTTCCGGAAAGTTGCCGACAGGCTGATGCGCATGCACGCCGAAAAGCAAGGAAATGGTTGGCGGCATCAGATTATTCCAACGTGGATCGCCGCATCGCACCGCCCGACTCGGGATGTCCGCTGCCATGGCTGATCGGCTCAAGCACCGCTGCCGGTATCGGCAATTTCAGCAAACCGTAAAGATTGGCCAGATTGTCGCGGAACAGCTTGTCAAAACCTTCCACCACATTCGGTGGATTGTAATCACCCAGCCACCAGAACCAGTCCGAACTTTCGCAGGAAGCCAATTGCCGTCCGGCTGCAGCCTTTTCCTCGTCGGTCATGCGCCCGCTTTGCATCACCAGATCGTAGCTGCGCTTGGCGGCACATAACAGGTCCCACGCATGGTTCTTGTCGTGGTCGCCGATCCAGGTGGAAAATGTCCCGTACACCCAACTGCCCGCCGCCAGCACCGGCAGCACGACGGCGGCGACATACTCCGAGGATGCGACATAGTCGCGGTAAGTGGTGGCACGGATTGAAGGATGATTTTCAAGAATTTCATAAAGATCATTAAAGAAATGATAGCCGTTATAAGGATAATATTCCCAGGCATTCTCGCCATCCAGAATCACGCTCACCACCGGGATCTCCCCCGCTGGGGCAGCACGGCTGATTTCTTCGAACGAATGCACCAGATGCTCGGCGGCATCGCGGCCAAACCATTTGGCGTATTCGAAGCCGATCATGTCCGATAGTTTATCGTCACGAAAAAAACAGGTCAGGCCATCGCTTCTCCCCTGCACCCGGTAGGGGCGGTAAAGATACCGGCCTCGCTCCGGCAGTGGTCTGTCAGGATATGATTTGTACAGACTGTTGACCAGCACGCCCTCACCGCTGGCACTCCATTGACAGCCCTGCTCTGCCATGATTTCCAGCAATGGTGCGGATACCGCACCTTCCGCCGGCCATACGCCAACAGGCTTGCTACCGAAGCGCCGCGCATGACTCTCGATCGCTGATGCCACATGGAATGCGACACGACTGCGCCCTCCTGGGTAAGTCTCTTCCGTTGGCAAAGCAACGTCGGGCAGACTGTCGCGCGCAGAAGTAAAATCAATCAGCAGTGGCGAGAGTGGATGGTAATGCGGTGTGGTAGACAGCTCGATCTGACCTGACTCGGCCAGCTTGCGGTAGCGCGGAATCAACCCCTGGATCAACTCTCCAATCAGGTTAAATAATTCAACCCGGTCAGCGTGGCTAAAATTCCCGCCTTGCGCCATCAATCGCGCCACCACCTCATTGCCCCGGCGCACACTCTCACCGGTCCATACCAGGTGATACCACACCACCAAGTCCGCCAGGTATTGGCCGGAAAGATAGGCCAATTGGGCCTCGCCGTGTTCACGCAGCTTTGCGTGCAGGTCATACAGGTGCTGGTATGCCGGATACGGCTGCAGCATCCGGGTATGGTTGCTGCGAAAACAGCTATCGAATACACGCAGACGCTCGCTCGCAGATACCTGATCCAGGTCGGGGGTAGTCAGCAAGCGCAATAGCGGATCGCGCATCCGCCCCAAGGCAAACTGTGTGGCGTAATCTTCCAACTGGTCCAGCAGCACCGGCACGAAATTCACTACTGCCTTGACGCGCGGATGCGCCTCAAGGTGATGTGCCATGTCAGTGTAATCCTTGATGGCATGCAGATACACCCACGGCAGCGTAAATTCACCGGTCTTGTAATTACGATAATCCGGCTGGTGCATGTGCCACAGCAGGACGAGGTTTAGTGGTTGCATTTGCGCTGGAAACTCTATGAAAATTCAGCAGGACGACTTCAACTGGCACGGGGGGCCGCCCACACTCTGTCTTTGATCCCCGGCCATCCGGCTACCTGACATAATGCACATACTGCCCGAGCATTTCCGGGGTAATAAGCGTAATGCCTTTGTCAGTGACATGGAAGCGCTTGCGATCTTCCTCCGGATCGAATCCCACCGTCAGTCCTTCAGGAATCATGCAGTTCTTGTCCACTACCACCCGCTTTAGGCGCGCATGCCGGGCGACGATGACGTTGGGCAGTATCACCGAGTCCTCGATACTGCTATAGCTGCGAACCTGCACATTGGAAAACAGTACGGAGCGGCGTACCGTCGACCCGCTGATGATACAACCGCCCGATACCATTGAGTCCAGCGCCTGACCACGCCG
>JAYUYT010000078.1:0-5177 GCA_043752345.1 Nitrosospira sp. | reverse complement strand
CCTCATAAAAGAACAATTGCAGCAATGGGGTACATTCTGCCAAATTAATCGAGGAATCGCATGGTATTTTTTGCATTGCCCGGTCAAATGGATAAATTGCAATCCGTCAGGTGTATCCCATTCCGAGTCTATAGTCAGACAGGCGGCTGGGGTACAATCTGGAATCGCGAACGATTACGACACCCCTGATCTTGACGACGCTAACTCTTACCCGCCCCGACGACTGGCACCTGCACCTGCGCGATGGCGCGCAAATGCAGGCAGTATTGCCGCATACTGCGCAGCGTTTTGCCCGTGCCATCGTCATGCCCAACCTCAAGCCACCGGTGGTGACAACCGCCATGGCGCTGGCGTATCGCGAGCGCATCCTCGCCGCGCTGCCGCAGGGAATGCGCTTCGAACCGCTGATGACGCTGTACCTGACCGACCATACCGTGCCTGCAGAAATCATCGCAGCCAAGGCAAGCGGTGCGATCCATGGCGTGAAATATTATCCGGCTGGCGCCACCACCAATTCCGACTCGGGCGTCACCGGCATAGCCCGCTGTTACGCCACGCTCGAAGCGATGCAGCAGGCGGGCATGCCGCTGCTGGTGCATGGCGAGGCAACTGATCCCGCAGTGGACGTATTCGATCGCGAAAAGGTTTTCATCGAGCAGGTGCTGGTTCCCATTACTCAGCGTTTCCCGCAATTGCGGGTGGTGTTCGAACACATCACCACCCGAGAGGCAGTGGAGTTTGTTGCGGGTGCAGCGGGCAATATCGCTGCCACCATTACCGCCCATCACCTGTTGCTCAATCGCAATGCGCTGTTCCAAGGCGGTATCCGTCCGCACCATTACTGCCTGCCGGTGCTCAAGCGTGAAAATCACCGGCGCGCGCTGGTCGAAGCCGCCATTAGCGGCAACCCGAAATTTTTCCTCGGCACTGATAGTGCGCCGCATTCGAAGGCTAGCAAAGAAGCTGCCTGCGGTTGCGCCGGCATCTACAGCGCGCACGCCGCCATTGAATTGTATGTGGAAGCCTTTGAGCAGGCCGGTGCGCTGGACAAACTGGAGGCCTTTGCCAGTTTCCATGGCGCGGATTTCTACCAGCTGCCGCGTAACCAGGACACCATTACGCTGGTGAAGCAAAGTTGGAATGTTCCGGCACAACTGGAGTTTGCCGGAGAGGCGTTGATTCCGTTGCGGGCGGGGGAAAGCGTTGGCTGGAAAATGATTTAATTCCAATTCCATTTCATCAGTGACACTTCGTTGATATCCTCACTCGCGCCTGGCCGTACTATTCGCCCCGAAGGAAGTCCCCTTGGGGGAGGTACTGTCTGCGGCGTTCGTTCGTCATCGCCTCGTTTCACTTTCGAACTGGAGCTGGAATAAAGTGGGCACGATGTCTATGTTCACGTGCACATGGCTTGGTGGGTTACCTGTCGGCAGCGACATTACCAGTGCTTCTTGGCGCGGTTCCAGCGATATAGCAGGCGGGCGAAGAGATTGTACGCCGACTGTACAAGCTGCTTGAGCACTGGCAACTGCAGCAGCTTTGCGAGCCAGTGCTGACCGCGCGTTTGTGACCACAGGTAGGCGAATGCATCGGCGCCCACATTGATCCGCCCATCCGGGTCTTTGACGTGCAACCGTTCCCGCACTTGTTCTAACGAAGCACCCACTTCCGCTACTGCTTCCGGGTGAGCGTGCACATCGACCCACTCGATATCTTTGACGCCACAGGCTTCCATGCGCTGGCGCTGATCCTTGATACCCGCATTGCAGACGGGGCAAGCGCTGTTGTAATAGACCTTGCTGGACATGTTTTGACCCGTGCCTGTTATTTGATGTCAGGCGAATTGCCAGAGTGCTACTTCGCCGCACCCTTCTTCTCGGCTGTGCGTTTTTTCACGGCCTCGAACAGTTTTGGGATTGCAACCGTGTTCGACAGGTTCGCGACAAAATTTGGAATCAGACCGCCGGGGTGGGTGAGCAACGTGTAGGTAAGACGCGTGCGCTTGCCGCCGTCAAGCGGCTCCATCAGCCAGGAGCCGTCATTAAGCGTGATGCGCACGATGCCTTTGACCTTGGGCAGGGTTTTGGGGCTTACGCTCCACTCGGTCTTGAACACACCACCGTTCATGGGCGTACCGCGCGTCAGCGTGAATTTAAGCGGGTAGTCGCGCTCGCTTACGAAAGGCGGCGCGATGCGCTGGTACGACAGGAGTTCGCTGTCACTCTTGCGGCTGAGTACCCGCGATTCTTCCACATAGGGCATGAAATCCCGGTAGTTGTCGAAGTCACTGACGACATTGAAGACAATTTCCGGCGGCGCATCCACTTCGGCGACTGCCATGATCCTGCGGCCCTCCGTCACGTCTTTGGTGAAGATGACCAGCTCAGCAGTGCGGTTGGCCTCAGTCCAATCCGGCCCGGGACTCTTCACGTCGAACGCCCACGCGAGCGGGGTGACGCATGCAACGGCGAGAGCAAAAACGGCGATATGGTACATGGATTCGGTGGGGGAGATTTCCTAGGCGCCTATCTGTGATCGGCAAGTGCTAGGCTGGTAACACGCGAGCCTATTACAAGCTTCGCTTGGGTAACATAGATCAGGGTTTATGCTGGACAAAGTACCCTTACTCGCCCGCATGAGCAGTAAGAAATAATGATTTCTCGAGCGAAGCAAAAAAGTCTTGGTAATGCTTTGGGTCTTCGATTGGGCTTATGTTGAATTGGGCGTTCGCTCGTACCAACATGCGGTCATTTCCCTTTTGTCTAACTGAAACCGTTATTCTAATTTGATTCCGGTCCTGTTTCGTCGCACTTATGCTTCCGAGCATTAAATCCGCACGGTCGATTACAAAACCAAGGTCTTGCAGGGTTGAAATTATTGCCCTGAGCACCTTTTCTTTATCCGCCGTTTCGAATATGCGCGACTGATAGCTCCGCTTCTGCAGTTGGGTTTCATCACCCAGATCAAGTATGCGCTGGTTGGTAGTGGCGCATCCGCTTAGCAGCGAAGCGCATAGCAGAAGTGCTGGAAACAAAAGCTTCATATTTTCTGAGCCTCAAGAAAAACAGATTTTGAAACTTTCTCAAAAAAATCCTGGTAGAGCTTGGGATCATTGAGAGTTTCACCAAAGACGGTATTGTCAGTGCGCCGCACGAGGCGCTGAAAAGTAACCCGTACAAAGTGATTATCCGCCATTGCGTTGCCGTTGCTGTCAATGACTGGCCGGACAACAAGCGCAACACGAATGGTCTGGTCTCTGTTTGTAGGCATTATTACTGGTGCGCCAACCAGGGTAGTGAGGATACCAACAACGATCACTCCTGCAATTTCGCCCCCGTGAGTAGCGTCTCGTTCTTTACTTGCTGTGATGACGCCAAGCCTGGTTTCCGAGTTTTCAAGATTGAACCCGAGATCCTGGAGCACGTTTGCACATGCAGTAATCAAGTCAACCTCATTGATACCTTCATAGCGTCGCGTTTCGATCTGTCGTTTTTGCTGGAGCTCTGAGGTGACGACAAAGATGTCTGGCTGCACAGTTACGCAGCCAGCGAGCAGGAGCGCAATCAGTACTGTTGCTAGCTTCCTCACCTTAGAATCTGGTTGTATGGTAAGCAAAATCCCGTACTTTCCCCTCATTATCGAACTTGATGATCACGGTAAGGGTGCGTTGACTGGTAGAAGACGCCGCTGCTGAAGAAACAGCACCGAGGATCAGGATGCTAACACCACCACTGCTGGATGATTGGGCGCGGTCAGTTGCGATTTTGTCGTAAATCCAAACTTCTCTGCGTTGCTCATCAGTTGACACAATATTGGGTGAACCAAGCACCTGAGCAACTTCAGCACCGCTCATGCCAACGCGTATCTCCCTTTGCACCTTACCGACGGTCATTCGGTCGGTAGAGCCATCTTGAACCGCCGCCCTGTGGGAAGCAGCACCTTGGCATCCAGTCAGAAGTAAGGCTGTCAGAAGCGCCAGAAAAACAGGATTTCTTAATAATCTTGTAAACATGTTTACTCTCCTTCATATAAAGAAAACCAGTCTATGGAATTAACTGGGACAGGCATGTGCCGCTGCGGATATATTACCTGTTTCGAATCCTTTCTGGATATCTATTAGGGAACCACTGAATAAGTTCTCCGTGGAGCGCGTTGCTGGCAAAATCGGGATGGCTCGCGTAACGTTGCGCCAGCGTAGCAGCGCAGTGAAGCGAACTATAGCAGCGCCATTGTTGCCAAACGCGAGCCTGTGTTCGTCTGCGCTGGCCACGTTTCGAAGGCCTACGCTCCGGCGCTGCGCAAGGCGCGCGACGCAGGTCGTAGCCAGCTACGAGGAACGCAGCAAGCGCCAGATTTTGCCGCAACCCTATGGGACGGGGCTTTGCAGGTGGTCTGCGGTGTCAGACTCGTAGCGAAGGGAATGACCATGCGTCCTCGCCATCATTGCGCGCAGCCAGCGTTCACCTGGGTCGAGGCGTTGCTCAGGCGCCGGCCTCTTAAGAAAAACCTGCTAATCTCATGATTTCTCATGAGTTTATTAGACGGCCTGTTCTGATGCGACGAGTTTCATTCCAATCTTTTCGGCGCGCTGGGCCAGATGCCGCAGCACTCGCTCGCGGTAGCGCTCCTCAAAGTAGTCCTGACCTTGATCGGTGTATTCCTTGCCCTTGGTAAGCATTGTGTAGATCAGCCGCGCCAGTTTGTGCGCAGCTGCGGTCACTGCCTTGGGCTTGTCCATGCCGCGCGCACATTCTGCGGAAGTACGCGCCCAGCGCCAACTGGCTGCTGCGCAGTGCCGCTGCGGCCAATCTCAAAGCCTGGACCGCACGGTTGGCCACGCGCTTGGTTTTGCCGCTCATCACCTTGCCGCCGGTAATCTTGGTGCCCGGGCACAGACCCAGCCAGCTCGTGAAGTGCCCGACTGTGGCAAAGCGTGACAGGTCCGCTCCAGTCTCGGAGATCACCGCCAATGCGGTGGTCACGTCGATGCCGTCGATGCGCGTGAGGTCTACCCCGCACATCCCGAACAGCTGCGTGCGCAGATCAAACTGCGGGCACGGCCACGCTTCTTGCCCCTCGCCCCTCGCCGGTTCACCGTCATGAGCTTGCAGGCTTTGCAACTGTTGCTCGATCTCCCGGTCGCACTCGGCCAACTGCGTGCCAATAAAATCGAACAT
>JAYUYT010000077.1:0-12651 GCA_043752345.1 Nitrosospira sp. | reverse complement strand
GGCGCCATTTTGATCACGTCATTGATGTCAGTGTGATTCTGTCGGTGGAGAAACTTAAGCAGAAGGCCGAGGCCAACGTACACGTACGCGGCAAAGATATTTTTGTCGAAACTGATAGCGCTGACATGTATGCCTCCATAGACAGTCTGGTGGATAAGCTTGACCGGCAGATACTCAAGCACAAAGAAAAAAACGCGGATCGACGCAATATTGCCGTGCCGTTAAAGAGTGACGAATCATAGCAGTTGGAGTAATTGAGCGTGCTGGCAAAAGCATGCTACTGCAGGCACTCAACGGACTTAATCGAATTAACCGAAGCATAATTTCATTTTTATGAACCTCATTACACAGCTACTTCTCCCGTCTCACGTTATTGTAGAACTGGACGCCGCCAGCAAGAAACGCGTATTTGAGCAGGTCGGACTATTGTTTGAGAACACATTGCATATTTCACGCAGCCAGGTGTTTGACAGCTTGTTTGCACGCGAGAAACTGGGTTCTACCGGCCTCGGTCAAGGTGTGGCAATTCCGCATGGCAGGATTAAGGGGCTACGCGATGCTGCTGCAGCATTTATCCGCATGAAAGAGCCAATTCCATTCGATGCGCCAGATGGTAAGCCAGTCAGTTTGATCTGCATCTTGCTGGTCCCGGAGAAAGCCACTGACCAGCACTTGCAAATTCTGAGCGAGCTGGCACAAATGTTCAGCAACAAGAATTTCCGCGAAAGTCTGCTGACTGGCAAGGATGCAGCGGAAGTCTATCAACTCATTTCCAATTGGACACCCAATGCCCCAGATCAGCATCACACAACTGTTTGAGGACAAGCGGGAGAAGCTGGATCTGACCTGGGAAGCGAGCAGGGATGGTGGCGACAGGCAACTCGACGATGAAACCATTGCGCAATCTGCCCAGGGGATAGTCGGCCATCTTAATTTCATTCACCCCAATTGGGTACAGGTATTGAGTGAGACCGAAACTGACTATCTCAATCAGCTTGACCCCGCATCCTTGCAGCATCATATGCAGCAACTCGCTCAAAGCAGTATAGCGTGCATTATTGTCGCAGGCGACGCAGCTATACCAGCTCCGCTACGAGCGTTGGCTGACACCACCGGTACTCCTCTACTGCGTTCACCGCATTCCAGTCTGGAAGTCATCTGGCTGATACGCACCTATTTGGGACACGTCTTGGCGCCATCCATCAGTCTGCACGGCGTACTGCTGGATGTACTGGGAATGGGGGTGATGATTACCGGTGAAAGTGGCGTCGGCAAGAGTGAATTGGCGCTGGAATTGGTGAGTCGCGGCCACGGCCTGGTGGCAGATGATGTGGTAGAACTGCGCCGCATTGCACCAGAAACCTTGGAGGGGCGTTGTCCACCGATGCTGCGGGATTTTCTTGAAGTACGTGGACTGGGGGTGCTGAATATTCGGACTATTTTTGGTGAGACTGCAGTGCGACGCCGGAAAAGCATGAAGCTGATTGTGCATCTGCAAAAACCCAGTAGTGCAGATGCCGCCTCAATGGAGCGACTGCCGATCAACGACGTCAACGAAAATGTCATGGGCGTTAAAATCCGCAAGGTTATCATCCCGGTGGCAGCGGGTCGTAACTTGGCAGTACTGGTAGAGGCAGCGGTGCGGAATTATGTTTTGCAGCTACGCGGTATCGACAGCACGCAGGAGTTTCTTGCGCGGCATGAGCAGGAAATGGGGAATGGGGAAGATCAGGTAAGGATATGAAAATGAAACGTAACTTGCATAGGCAAAATGTTTTCTATAATAAAAGTTTCTTAAAAATATTCTCACAATTGCTTGACCAAGCCCAAATGGCTTGATATAAAAGCAGTTGCAGGGTTTTCCTGTAACCTTCTTACCAATAAACGAAAGGGGAATTACGTGAATAAATCTGAACTGATTGATGCTATCGCCAAATCCGCAGACATTTCCAAAGCCTCCGCAGGTAACGCGCTGGATGGGACATTGTCCGCGATTAAAGCTGCTCTCAAGAAGGGTCAAAGTGTCACCTTGGTCGGCTTCGGAACTTTCAAAGTGGGTAAACGTGCAGCTCGTACTGGCCGCAACCCGCGTACCGGTGCAGCTATCAAAATAAAAGCAGCCAAGGTCCCGAAATTCAGCGCTGGCAAGGCACTCAAGGATGCAGTAAACTAACGCCTTTTCCGGAGTAGGGTGCTTAGCTCAGCTGGTAGAGCGTCGCCCTTACAAGGCGAATGTCGGCGGTTCGACCCCGTCAGCACCCACCAGCCGTTACTCCACAGATTTTATTAGGAGTGGTAGTTCAGTTGGTTAGAATACCGGCCTGTCACGCCGGGGGTCGCGGGTTCGAGTCCCGTCCACTCCGCCAAATTTTGCGCTAAACCAGGGCGAACGCAAGTTCGCCCTTTTTATTCGTTCCCTGGATTTCATCAGTGTTTGATTTTGTTCACAAAAAGAAACGTGTTGTTCAATTTATCCTGGTGCTGGCGACATTGCCATTCCTGTTCTGGGGGGTCGAGTCGTACCGCAGTGATGGTGATGATTATGTCGCGTTAGTGGCTGGAGAAAAGATTCAGCGCCAGGAACTGGATCAGGCAATGCGTAATCAGCAGGAAAGTATGCGAGGTGCTGGAGAGGATGCCTCCATGCAGGATACCCCGGAGGTGAGGTCTGCGGTGCTGGACAGACTGATTCAGCAACGTTTGTTGAAGCAGGAGGCGGAACGCGTCGGTTTGACTATATTGGATCCACAGTTGATTGAAGTGATTCAGGGCATTGGGGCATTCCAGCAGGATGGAGCATTTTCAACTCAACGTTATACAGAGCTCCTGCGTGAACAGGGGATGACCCCGCTGACGTTTGAAACACGAGTGCGACAGGAGATGCTGCAACAGCAGTTGATTGATGCTTACACCAGAAATGGCTTTATTCCGGACACAGTGGCGGAGAGAGTCATGCGTTTGAGCGAGGAGCAACGCGAAGTCAGCTTGGTTAGAATCCAGCCGGAGCAATTCCTGGCACAGGTAAGGCCAGATGCTGTTGCTATCCAGGCCTATTATGAGCGTCATCAAGCCGAATTCCAGGTGCCAGAACAAGTGCGAGTCGAGTACTTGGTGCTGTCACTGGATGATCTGGCAAAACAGGTACAAGTGAGCGCTGATGAAACCAGAAAATATTTCGAAGAACATAAGGATGGATTTGGCCAACCGGAAGAGCGCCAGGCTAGCCATATTCTGATAAGTGTGTCCACCACCGCATCGGATGCGGACAAAACTGCAGCGCGTGCCAAGGCGGAACAACTGCTGGCACAACTCAAACAAACGCCACAAAGTTTCGCCACTCTCGCCAAACAGAACTCTCAAGACCCCGGCTCAGCAGCCAAAGGTGGTGATCTTGGTTTTTTCGGACGCGGCATGATGGTCAAGGCATTTGAGGATGCAGTTTTCCAGATGAAGCCGGAAGAAATTCGCGGGCCGATCCAGACAGACTTTGGTTTTCACATCATCAAACTCTCCGCGATAAAAACCGGCAAGGCAGTAAATTTTGACGAAGTGAAGAATCAGGTCGAGCAGGAACTGAAGAAGCAGAAAGCCGATAAAACATTTGGTGAAATGGCCGAAGGCTTCAGCAACATGGTGTATGAGCAGAGCGACAGCCTGCAGCCAGCTGCGGAGAAATTCAAATTATCCATCCGGCAGAGTGAGTGGATTAACAAAAAAGGGGGCGAGCTCCCCTATTTGACCAATGGCAAGTTGCTACAAGCGGTATTCTCGGAAGATGCTATCAAAAACAAGCGCAACACCGAGGCGGTCGAAGTGACACCCAATACTCTGGTAGTGGCAAGAGTGCTGAATCATCGGCCAGCAGCCATGCGCTCCATGGCTGCGGCAAGGAATGAAATCGCCATGCATGTGATCCGGCAGCAAGCGGCTGAGACGGCTGTCAAGGAAGGGAGAGAGCAGCTCGCACGGTTGCAGAAAGGTGAAAGCGGCATAGTTGCGTGGGGTCCTGTGCAGCAGGTCTCTCGCCAGCAACCGCAAGGCATGGACAATGAAACTTTGCGTACGATTTTCAAAGCCGGATCAACTGGATTGCCATCCTATGCCGGAGTGGTCAACTCTCAAGGTGGCTTCACTCTGCTCCGTGTCAGCCGCGTAACCGAACCTGCGCCTGCGGATGAAGGCAAGCGTAAGGCCTTTAGCAGACAGTTGCAGCAGTTACTTACCCAGGAAGAGCTCGCGGCTTCGCTTGCCGGGATCAGGCAGCGATCCGACGTGACGATAAGAAAATAGAATTCTGAGCAGAAGCAGCAATTAAGATTCGCTGATGTCGAAAGCAACCGTATTGAATCCGGCATCGACATAGGTAATTTCCCCGGTAACACCGCTGGCCAGATCACTGCACAAGAAAGCCGCAACATTCCCGACTTCCCCAATAGAGACATTACGCCGTAACGGCGCAACTTTCTCGGTATAACTCAGCAGCTTGCCGAAATTGCCGATACCCGCTGCCGCCAGGGTTTTGATCGGGCCGGCCGAAATCGCATTGACGCGTATTCCTTTGGGACCAAGACTGGATGCCATGAAGCGCACATTGGCTTCAAGGCTTGCCTTGGCCAGTCCCATTACATTGTAATTTGGCATGACCCGCTCTGCACCCAGGTAAGTAAGTGTCAGCAGCGCAGCATTTCTGCCTTGCATCAGCGGCATCCCGGCTTTTGCCAACGCAGCGAAGCTGTAGGAGCTGACATCATGGGCAATGCGGAAAGCTTCGCGATTCACGCTTTCCAGGTAGTCCCCGCTCAATGCTTCGCGCGGGGCGAAAGCGACGGAGTGCACAATGCCATCAAGACCGTCCCAGCGTTTTCCCAGATCGTCGAAGCACTGGCTGATTTCGCTGTCGCTCGCGACATCGCAGGAAAACAGCAAATCACTGCCGAATTCGGCAGCAAGTTTTCCAACCCGCTCGCGTACTCCCTCTCCTTGATAGGTGAAGGCAAGTTGTGCGCCTTCGCGTTGCATTGCTTTGGCGATGCCGTAGGCGATGGAGCGATTGCTGAGCAGTCCGGCGATGAGTATGCGTTTATCGGCGAGAAATCCCACGGTATATCCTTATGACAGTTGAGGAGTCCGGCAAATTATAGCCCAAGGCCTGCCGGATCTGAAGAATCATGGGAAGATAGATCAGGCTGCGGGTTTTACACCCACCCTGTGCCCGGCATTTACGCTAAACTATCAAGCCAATGAAGGCCTTGTTCAAATACCTGTTGGCGCCGCTTGTGGCTTTACTGTCCGCCTGTGGCGGCAATCCCTGGAATAGTCCCTATCCCGCTACCGATGCGGGGAAAAATATCCTCTATAGTGCGTTTGCCGAGCGGCCCAAACATCTGGACCCGGTGCAGTCATACAGTTCCAACGAAATTCTGCTGACTGCGCAGATTTATGAACCGCCGCTGCAATACCATTATCTGAAACGTCCGTACAAGCTGATTCCGGCAACAGTGGCGAAGATGCCGGTGGCGCAGTATTTCAACAAGAACAGCGCGCAGTTGCCGGACAATGTTGATGCCACGCAAATCGCTTATACGATTTATGAAATTTCCATCCGCCCCGGCATTCGCTATCAGCCGCATCCAGCATTCGCCAAAGATGAGCAGGGCCAATTCCTTTATCACGATTTGACCGCCAAGGATTTGGCCGAGGTTTACAAGCTTGGCGATTTTTCCCGTAGCGGCACGCGCGAATTGACTGCAGAAGATTATGTATTCGAGATCAAGCGACTGGCGCATCCCAGGCTGCATTCGCCGATACTCGGTTTGATGTCGGACTACATCGTCGGCCTTAGGGAATATTCCGCGACCCTCAAAGCCGCTGCCGAGGCGCAGGCTGGGCAGCAGGGCAGTGATGCTTATCTGGATTTGAACAACTACCCGCTGGAAGGTGCGCAGGTGGTGGATGCTTATACTTACCGCATCAAGATCAAGGGCAAATATCCGCAGTTCATGTATTGGCTGGCGATGCCTTTTTTTGCGCCGATTCCGTGGGAGGCAGAGCGCTTTTATACCCAGAAGGGACTGGCAGAAAAAAATATCACGCTCGACTGGTATCCGGTTGGCACCGGACCTTACATGCTCACCGAGAATGACCCCAACCGGGTGATGATACTGGAGAAGAATCCCAATTTTCATGGCGAGACTTATCCGTCTGAGGGAATGCCAAGAGACGAGCGGGCGGGTTTGCTGGCAGATGCAGGCAAACCGCTGCCTTTCATCGACCGGGTAATATTCAGCCGTGACAAGGAAAGTATCCCGCGCTGGAACAAATTCCTGCAGGGCTACTATGATGCATCTGGAATCGGCTCCGACAGCTTCGATCAAGCCGTGCAACTGACGGGGCAGGGAGAGGCGACCGTGACTGAGGCGATGAAGGCGCAGGGCATCCGGCTGGAGACGGAGGTCGCGACTTCCACTTACTACATGGGTTTCAACATGCTGGATCCGGTAGTGGGCGGGCTTTCCAAGTCTGCCAGAAAATTGCGTCAAGCCATTTCCATTGCAGTGGATTACGAGGAGTACGTTTCAATTTTCGCCAATGGCCGCGGCATTCCGGCGCAGGGGCCGATTGCGCCGGGCATTTTCGGCCATCGCGACGGCAGGGAAGGCGTCAACCCGGTGGTGTATGACTGGCTGCACGAGCGCCCACAACGCAAACCGATTGCAGTTGCCAAGGCATTGCTGGCCGAGGCGGGTTATCCCAACGGGATGGATGCCAAAACCGGCGCGCCGCTGGTGTTGTATTTCGATGTGACCTCCCGTGGCGCCGACGACAAATCCAGCCTCGACTGGATGCGCAAACAATTCCAGAAACTCAACATTCAACTGGTGGTGCGCAGCACCGACTACAATCGTTTCCAGGACAAGATCCGCAAGGGCAACGCACAGATTTTCGAATGGGGCTGGAATGCCGATTATCCCGATCCGGAGAATTTCCTGATCCTGCTGAGCGGCGCGGAACGGAAGGTCGACAACGATGGCCAGAACGCCGCCAACTATAACAATCCCGAATACAACCGCTTGTTCGAACAGATGAAGAACATGGAGAGCAGCCCCAAGCGCCAGCAGATCATCGATCACATGGTGAAGATTCTGCGGCACGACTCGCCCTGGCTATGGGGATATCATCCCAAGGATTACGGGCTGTATCACGCCTGGTACAGCAATGTGAAACCCAACAAGCTGTCGAACAACAACATCAAGTACTACCGCATAGACGGCAATCTGCGCGAACAGAAGCGGCGCGAATGGAATGAGCCGGTGCTGTGGCCGGCTGTGCTGGGATTGCTGGCACTGGTGGCGAGCCTGGTTCCCGCGATCATCGCATATCGTCGCCGGGAGCAGGGCACGGGCACAAGGCAGGCCTTGCCCGTTGCGCAGGAAGCGGGAGCAGGCGATGCTTAATTACATTATCCGCCGCATGCTCTATGCCATCCCGATCCTGATCGGCGTGAATCTGATCACCTTCACCTTGTTCTTCGTCGTCAACACGCCCGACGACATGGCACGAATGCAGTTGGGCATCAAGCGTGTCACTCCCGAGGCCATCGAAAAGTGGAAGCATGAGCGGGGCTACGACAAACCGCTGATGCTTAATGATGGCGAAGAAGGCGCGGCAAAATTCACGCATACCATTTTTTTCGAAAAGTCAGCGGCCATGTTTGCTTTTGATTTCGGGCGCGCTGATGACGGGCGCGACATTGCCCACGAAATAAAATCGCGCATGCTGCCGAGTCTCGCCATCGCGCTGCCGGTGTTCCTGCTGGGGTTGATCGTCTACATCACCTTCGCGCTGGTGATGGCATTCTTCCGCGCCACTTATGTGGATTTCTGGGGGGTGGTGCTGTGCGTCGCCTTGATGTCCATCTCCAGTCTGTTCTATATCATCGGCGGGCAGTTTCTTATCAGCAAGCTCTGGCATCTGGTGCCCATTTCCGGCTATGGCGGCGGACTCGATGCAGGCAAATTTCTGGTGCTGCCGGTCATCATTGGCGTGATCAGCGGCGCCGGTGCCAGCACCCGCTGGTATCGCACCATTTTTCTGGAGGAAATGAGCAAGGACTATGTCCGCACTGCGCGTGCCAAGGGTTTGCCGGAAAGCATCGTGCTGTTCAGACATGTGCTCAGGAACGCCATGATTCCGATTCTTACCGGCGCGGTGGTGGTGATTCCATTGTTGTTCCTTGGCAGCCTCATCGCCGAATCGTTTTTCGGCATACCCGGATTGGGTAGCTACACCATCGACGCGATCAACTCGCAGGACTTTGCCGTAGTGCGCGCCATGGTGTTCCTCGGCTCGCTGCTGTACATCATCGGACTGATCCTGACGGATATCTCCTATACGCTGGTGGATCCTCGGATAAGGCTGGAATGAGCATGCTTTTCAAACCCGTCATCCTCTGGACTGATGCGCTCATCTACCTGCTGGTGATGGTAGTGCTTGCCTTTGTCTGGTATGTGCGGCGCAACGAGCACATGCTGGCGCCGTGGCGGCGGGTGGGGCATAGCGCAAGCGGCATGGCGGCACTCACGGTGCTGGCATTCTTTATTGCGATCGGATTGCTCGACACGGTGCATTTTCGTCCCGCAGTCGAGAACAGCGGCAATAGCGAGCAAGTTTACAGCGTGGAAGTGCTGAGCCTGCTCGATGTCATTGCCGAACCATTGCGCACGCGCGTGGAAAAAACCTACTCGGCACCGTTTGCCGCACACCTTTACGCCAGAGAGACGACCGAGCTGCCGGATGGCGGACAGGTAAGGGAATTTCCGCGCTTGCAATTTGGTGGAGCGCATTTGCAGTACCCTGACGTACAACTCGCTGCTGATGTGGCCGAGCGGGCAGCGGCGGGTGCAGCACAGGGTTTCCTTGGCTGGTGCACGCTGGTGGTTTTGTTGGGTGCGTTATTGGCGCGCCAGGATAACGCAGGGTTGCTGCCTACGCTCTCCGCCATCCGGCGCGGCGCGACTGAAATCCCATGGAACGCGGTGCTGATCACGCTGGTGCTGATACTGTCACTGCTGGGCGCTGCACTGGCGTTGTCCACCCACTACCACATATTCGGCACTGACAAGGTGGGACAGGACGTGTTCTATCAATCACTCAAGAGCATCCGCACCGGGCTGGTGATCGGCACGCTCACCACGCTGATGATGCTGCCATTTGCGCTGCTGCTCGGCATCATGGCAGGGTATTTTCGCGGCTGGGTGGACGACGTGATTCAATACATTTACACCACGCTGAGTTCGATTCCCGGCGTGTTGCTGATCGCGGCCGCAGTATTGATGATGCAGGTATACATGGAGACTCACCCCGAACTGTTCGATACCATCGCCGCCCGTGCCGATCTGCGTCTGCTGTTTCTTTGCATCATCCTCGGCGTCACCAGTTGGACCGGTTTATGCCGCCTGCTGCGCGGTGAAACCCTGAAGCTGCGCGAGATGGAATATATTCAGGCAGCACACGCGTTCGGTGTTTCCCACTGGCGCATCATCAGCCGCCACATTCTTCCCAATGTGATGCACATCGTGCTGATTGCCACGGTGATGGATTTCAGCGGACTGGTTCTGGCTGAAGCCGTGCTGTCTTATGTCGGCGTCGGCGTTGATCCTTCCATGATCAGTTTTGGCACCATGATCAATGCTGCGCGCCTGGAAATGGCGCGCGAACCGATGGTGTGGTGGGCGCTGCTGTCAGCCTTCGGCTTCATGTTCGCACTGGTTCTGAGCGCCAATCTGTTTGCCGATGCAGTGCAGGACGCGTTCAATCCACGCGTGCGCACCTGGTCGCTGAAAGCCGGAAAACTGCGGCGCACAGAACGCGCGAAAAACCCGGAAAGAAAGCCTGTTGCCGCTGCAGCCAAGGACTCCAACTCGCCATGAATCCGCTGCTGCAAATTGACAACCTTGAAACCGTACTCCACACCGGTGCCACGCCGGTGCGGGCGGTGGACGGACTTACGCTGCAGATCATGCAGGGTGAAACCTTCGCATTGCTGGGGGAGTCCGGCTGCGGCAAGTCCATGACGGCGCTGTCCGTAATGCGGCTGCTGCCGGAGGTGGGCGAAATCGTTGCGGGCTCGATCAGGATCGGCGGAGAGGATTTGCTGCTGCTGCCGGAAGCCGCCATGCGCAACGTGCGCGGCAAGCGCATCAGCATGATTTTTCAGGAACCAATGCTGAGCCTGAATCCGGTGATGACGGTGGCAGAACAGATAGGCGAGGTGCTGCAGCGGCATTTCAATTTGCGCGGTGCGGCGCAACAACAGCGCGTGCTGGAAATATTGAATCAGGTGGGAATCCCCGACGCGGAACGGCGCATGGCCGAATATCCATTCCAGTTTTCCGGCGGAATGAAACAGCGGGTGATGATCGCCATGGCGCTGGCTGGAGAGCCGGAACTGCTGATCGCCGACGAACCCACCACTGCACTGGATGTCACCATCCAGGCCCAGGTGCTCGATCTCATGCGTGATCTGCAGCAACGCAGCGGCATGGCGATCCTGCTGATTACGCACGATCTGGGCGTAGTGGCGGAAATGGCGCAGAAAGTGGCGGTGATGTATGCAGGCGAAATTGTTGAAACAGCAACGCGTGCAGAATTCTTTCGCAGCCCCGCGCATCCCTATTCGCGCAAATTGTTCGCCTCGCTGCCGGGGAAAAACAAGCGTGACCAGGGGCTGGCGGTAATCAGTGGCAGCGTGCCGCCGCTGTCGCGCGAATTCGTTGGCTGTCGTTTCGCCGACCGCTGCGACCATGCCTGGGATTTGTGCCGTACCACTGCACCGGGATGGAGTGCGGTGGTTGCCGGCCATCAAGTCAGATGTCATCTTTTTGATCAGGCTGCGGGATCGATGCTTCATTCCGGTGCGGTCAAGGCAGCAGAAACCGCTCCCCAGGGAATCCCCGCTGCCCAATCTGCCGCCGCCAGTTCCGAATTATTGCGCGTCGTTGACCTCAAGGTTCACTTCCCCATTCACAAGGGCCTGATGAAACGGGTGGCAGGATATGTCAAAGCGGTGGACGGGGTGTCGCTGACAATTCCGCAGGGTGGAACCCTGGCGCTGGTGGGTGAATCCGGTTGCGGCAAGACCACGGTTGGCAAGGGCATCCTGCAATTGATCCCGCCCACTGCGGGGAGTGTGCGCTACGACGGCCTGGAACTGGTGGGGCTCGAACGCAGGCAGTTGCGCGAGAAGCGTGCCGAGTTCCAGATCATCTTCCAGGACCCGTATTCATCGCTCAATCCGAGAATGCGTATTGTCGACATCATCGAGGAAGGCATGAATGCGCTCAATATCAGGAATAATGACAGGGCAGATCATGCCGGGCAGCAGTCCCTGTCGCTACAGGGACAGAAGGTGGATGCGCTGTTGCAACGGGTAGGGCTGCCGCCGGAAACCAAATGGCGCTACCCGCACGAGTTCTCCGGCGGTCAGCGTCAGCGTATCGCCATCGCCCGTGCGCTGGCGGTCAATCCCAGACTGTTGATTTGCGACGAGCCCACCAGCGCGCTGGACGTGTCGGTGCAGGCACAGATTCTGAACTTGCTGAAGGAATTGCAGGCCAGTCTGGGGCTCGCGTATTTGTTCATTACGCACAATATTTCGGTGGTGGAATACCTTGCCGATGAAGTGGCCGTGATGTACTTGGGGAGAATTGTAGAATGGGGCAGTGTGGATGAAGTGCTGGGCAATTCCAAACATCCCTATACCCAGGCGCTGCTGTCGGCGGTGCCGGTAATCGAACTTAATCCAAAACGTGAAGTCATACGCCTGCATGGGGATTTGCCCTCACCCGCCAACCCGCCAGCAGGTTGCCATTTCCACCCGCGTTGCCCTCACGCCATGCCGGTGTGCCACGAGACTTATCCGGGAACCAGCAATTTCAGTTCAACCCATACGGCGCACTGTCATCTTTATCCGCAGCCGCAGAATACATCCACCCTACAGCCGGAAAGTGCAGGAACTGCCGGTACGGGTGCCTCTAAAAATTCAAAGTTCTAAACAAGATGAGGCGGGAGCAAAAAATGTAGACGCAGCATATAACGGATATGTAAGGAACATTTTTTGTGAGCAACAAAGTATTGTGACGAAATCTGAATATTTAGAGGTTCCCGTATGACAATTAGCCAGGAAGCAACCAGGCGACGCACCTTCGCCATCATCTCGCACCCGGACGCAGGCAAGACCACGCTCACCGAAAAGCTGCTGCTGTTTGCCGGCGCCATCCACATCGCCGGCAGCGTCAAGTCGCGCAAGGCCAGCCGCCATGCCACCTCCGACTGGATGGAGATCGAGAAGCAGCGGGGTATTTCCGTGGCCAGCTCGGTGATGCAGATGGAATACCGCGGCTGCGTCATCAACCTGCTGGATACGCCGGGCCACCAGGATTTTTCCGAGGATACTTACCGCGTGCTGACCGCCGTGGATGCAGCGCTGATGGTGATCGATGCCGCCAATGGCGTGGAGGCCCAGACCCTGCGGCTGCTGGAAGTATGCCGCGCGCGTAACACCCCCATCATCACTTTCGTCAACAAAATGGATCGCGAAGTGCGTGAACCGCTCGACCTGATCGACGAGATCGAGCAGACGCTGCACATGGC
>JAYUYT010000076.1:0-28420 GCA_043752345.1 Nitrosospira sp. | reverse complement strand
ATTCACCCATTGGGTGACTCCTCTATTCGTTACCAAACTCATAGCCTGCCTGACTTACAGGGGGATTGTCTAGGTTGAACTGAGCTTTTTAGGTTTATACAGCCGCTATTATAGCGGGGTTGGGATAAGTTACGCTCACCAGTTTCGTCAGCGCGATCACCAGAACAAATTACAGCAAAGCACAAAATGAAATTAATAAAAGATGTGGTCGTGATCGGTGCCGGGGCCGCGGGCATGATGTGCGCGCTGGAGGCAGGCAAGCGCGGCCGTGCGGTGCTGCTGTTGGATCATGCGACCCGGCTCGCAGAAAAAATTCGCATTTCCGGCGGCGGACACTGCAATTTCACCAATCTCCATGTCGGGCCGGAAAATTTCCTGTCGCATAATACGCATTTCTGCCGCTCTGCACTGGCGCGCTTCACCCCGCAGGACTTTATCGCGCTGGTGAAAAAGCATGGCATTCGCTATCACGAAAAAAAGTTAGGGCAGTTGTTTTGCGACGACAGTTCACAGCAGATCATCGACCTGCTGCGGCAGGAGTGTGCGGCGGCGGGCGTGGAGTGGCTGATGCCGTGCCGGGTGCAAAACATCAGTCTTGCGGATACCGATAGCGGCAGCGGGTTTGCGCTGGAAACTGACCGTGGCGGCATAGTGACCGATGCATTGGTGATTGCAACTGGCGGCCTGTCCATTCCGCAAATCGGCGCCAGTCCTTTCGGTTACCGTGTCGCCGAGCAATTCGGCATTGCGGTAACTCCGTTGCGTCCGGCACTGGTGCCGCTGACTTTTGCGCCGGAGCAACTGGCTTGTTTTGCCGGACTGCCGGGGGTGGCGCTGGACGCCGTAGTCTCTTGCAACAGTGCGCACTTTCGCGAAAATGTATTGATCACGCACCGCGGCTTGAGCGGCCCGGCGATATTGCAGATTTCCTCCTACTGGCAGCCCGGCGATATCATCCACATCAACCTGTTGCCGGATCTTGATGCGACCGCATTGCTGCTCACCCACCGGCATAGCGCTAGCTTGCTGCCCAATCTGCTCGCGCAATATCTGCCCAGACGCTTCGCCCAAGCCTGGAGCGAGACCATCGCAGCAGTGCAGCCGCTCAGGCCGCTGCAGCATTACAGTGAGCGCGAACTGCAGCAGATTGCGGCGCAACTGCACGACTGGCAAGTTACGCCCAGCGGTACCGTGGGCTACAAAAAAGCGGAAGTGACTCTGGGCGGAGTGGATACGCGTGAACTGTCATCCAAGACCATGCATGCGAAGAAAGTGCCCGGACTTTATTTCATTGGCGAGGTGGTCGATGTGACCGGACACCTGGGCGGGTTAAATTTCCAGTGGGCGTGGGCGTCAGGCTATGCAGCCGGGCAGTTTGTGTGATGCTGGTGCGCGCTAGCGTCCACGCCCGCCGGAGCGGTGCAGCGCAGGCCCGTTGCCGGTAGCTGAGCGTGAAAATCCCGTCGGTCGTTTGCTTGCCGGCTTGGCGCTCGTGCGCCCGCTGGGCTTGCTGCGTGAGGATGACGCGCCACGCGGCCCGCCGCTGCGCCCATTGATTATCGGCTCGGCCTTGATGCGCGGATCGGGCTCAAAACCGGCGATAACCTTGCTGGGCAAGTCGCGCTTGATCAGCCGCTCGATGTCGCTCAGCAGCTTGCGTTCGTCCACGCACACCAGCGATACCGCATCGCCTTCCGCTCCCGCGCGGCCAGTGCGGCCGATGCGATGGACATAATCCTCCGCTACATTGGGCAACTCGAAGTTGACTACATGCGGCAGCTCGCTGATGTCGATGCCGCGTGCGGCAATATCCGTTGCCACCAGCACTGGCAGGGTGCCGGTCTTGAATTCCGCCAGCGCCCGGGTGCGTGCCGCCTGACTCTTGTTGCCGTGGATGGCGAGCGATGGAATGCCGTTTGCGACCAGATATTCAGCCAGCTTGTTGGCGCCGTGCTTGGTGCGGGTGAACACCAGCACCTGTTGCCAGCGGTGTTGTTTGATCAGATGCGCAAGCAGGTCGCGCTTGCGTTCGCGATCCACCGGGTGCACCACGTGCGTCACCTTGTCGGCGGTCGCGTTGCGGCGCGCCACTTCGATCATCACCGGCTTGTTGAGCAGATTATCTGCCAGTATCTGGATCTCGTCGGATAGGGTGGCGGAGAACAGCAGGTTCTGCCGCTGCTTGGGCAGCAGCGCGAGTATCTTCCTGATATCGCGTATGAAGCCCATGTCGAGCATGCGGTCGGCTTCGTCCAGCACGAGAATTTCAACGTGCGACAAGTCGAGGGTTTTTTGCTGCACGTGGTCCAGCAGTCGTCCCGGTGTGGCGACCAGAATATCCACCCGGCTTTTCAGGCGGGTGATCTGCGGATTGATGTTGACCCCGCCGATCATGATCATCGAGCTCAGCTTCAGGTATTTGCCGTAATCACGCACGCTCTCTTCCACCTGTGCAGCAAGTTCGCGGGTGGGGACGAGAATCAGCGCACGTATTGGCGGGCGTCCGCTGGACGGCCCCTTGACGCTCTTGTCGGAAAGGCGATGCAGAATGGGCAGGGTAAAACCGGCAGTCTTGCCGGTGCCGGTTTGCGCGCCGGCCAGCAGATCGCCGCCGGCCAGTACCGCAGGAATTGCCTGCAACTGGATCGGGGTGGGAACAGTGTAGCCACGTTCAGTGACAGCACGAATGATTTCATCGGACAAACCGAAATTTGCAAAAGACATAAAACTCCAAGGGGTGACATCGGCCTGTCGTCCCGGTTACGAGACGCCAGTCTTAGGCAGATGAATGAAGGATGCCTCGATGAACCCAAATTTTCTAAAACTTCGGATTGATTCAGGCAGCCTAAAGAGAAACAGGATGGGCAGCGCGAAGACGTGGAGCTAACACTGCAGGAAGGGATTATAACAGATTGCGTACTATTACACGGCTACTACAGTACATAACGCGCCAGATCCTCGCTCTGGGACAAATCCTTGAGCCGCACATCCACGTAAGCGGCATCGATCGCGATGGTATCGCCGCGGTGTTTTGCCGCGTCAAATGAAACATCTTCCAGCAGTTTTTCCATCACGGTATGGAGCCGCCTTGCACCGATATTCTCGGTTTTCTCGTTGACTGCAAAAGCAATCTCCGCCAGGCGCTTGATCGCGTCGGGCGCGAACTTGAGTTCGACCCCTTCGGTTTCGAGCAGCGCTTCGTATTGGCGCGTCAGACAGGCGTCGGTGTTGGTGAGGATCTGGATGAAATCGTCGGCACTGAGGCTGGCTAGTTCGACGCGAATCGGAAAGCGTCCCTGCAATTCCGGAATCAGATCCGAAGGCTTGGCCAGATGAAATGCGCCGCTGGCGATAAACAGGATGTGATCGGTCTTGATCATGCCGTACTTGGTGGAAACGGTGGTGCCTTCCACCAGCGGCAGCAAGTCGCGCTGTACGCCCTGGCGCGACACATCCGCACCGGAAGTTTCGGAGCGGCTGGTAATCTTGTCGATCTCATCCAGGAACACGATGCCGTTCTGCTCGACATTTTGCACAGCGCGCAGCTTCAGCTCTTCGTCATTGACGAGCTTGGCGGCTTCTTCATCGGTGAGGAATTTCAGCGCCTCGCGGATTTTCAGCTTGCGGGTTTTCTTTCTCTCTGCGCCCATGTTCTGGAACATGCCCTGGATCTGGGTGGTGAGTTCCTCCATCCCCGGCGGGGCGAAAATTTCCATGTGGGCAGCATGTGCTGCCGACAGATCGATTTCTATTTCCTTGTCGTCGAGTTCGCCTTCGCGTAATTTCTTGCGAAATTTCTGCCGGGTGGCATTGTCGCGCTCCCCGGCTTCCGTCTGCAGACCCAGATCGCGCGCAGGCGGCAGCAGCACGTCGAGAATGCGCTCTTCCGCCTGATCCTCGGCGCGGGTACGCATCTTGGCGGTCTCCTGCTCGCGCGATTGCTTGATGGCGGATTCCACCAGATCGCGAATGATCGAATCCACATCGCGGCCGACATAACCCACTTCGGTAAACTTGGTCGCCTCCACCTTGATGAATGGTGCGTCGGCGAGCCTTGCCAGACGGCGCGCAATCTCGGTCTTACCAACTCCGGTAGGGCCGATCATCAGGATATTCTTCGGCGTGATCTCCTGCCGCAGCGGGTCCGCTACCTGCTGCCTGCGCCAGCGGTTCCTGAGCGCAATGGCCACGGCGCGCTTGGCAGCATCCTGGCCGATGATGTGCTTGTCCAGTTCCTGGACGATTTCTTGTGGGGTCATTTGGGACATGATGTGAGGGTGTGGTGGTGACGCGTTACTCCAGAACCTCGATGATGTGATTCTGGTTGGTATAGATGCACAAGTCGCCCGCAATGGTGAGCGCATTCTTGACGATTTCCAGTGGAGTCTGGCTGGTATTTTCCAGCAGCGCACGTGCGGCGGAATGGGCATAAGGACCGCCGCTGCCGATGGCGGCCAATCCCAGTTCGGGTTCGATCACGTCGCCTGAACCGGTGATGATGAGCGTAGTTTCGCGGTCGGCCACGATCAGCATCGCTTCCAGCCGCCGCAAAATACGGTCGGTGCGCCAATCCTTGGCCAACTCCACTGCCGAGCGCATCAGATGTCCCTGGTGCTTTTCCAGCTTGCCTTCAAAGCGCTCAAACAAAGTAAAGGCATCAGCAGTGCCCCCGGCAAATCCGGCAAGAATTTTTTCATGGTATAGCCGGCGCACTTTGCGTGCGCTGGCCTTGGCGATGATCGCACCCAGAGTCACCTGGCCATCGCCGCCCAGTGCGACTGTTGTACCGCGTCGCGCGGAAAGTATGGTGGTGCCGCGATGTTGTTGCATAGGATTAGTTCGAGATCGTTGGGGAGCAGGAATTATAACGCTGATTCGTGGGAAAAGCGTGTTTCAGCTCTTCTTCTTCGCGCGCGGATGCGCCGCATCATACACCTTCGCCAAGTGCTGAAAATCGAGATGGGTATAAACCTGGGTGGTGCTGATGCTGGCATGTCCCAGCATTTCCTGCACCGCACGCAAATCACCGCTGGATTGCAACAAATGCGAAGCGAATGAATGCCGCAGCATGTGCGGGTGGACATTGGCGCTGATGCCTTGCTGCAATGCGCGGATTTTCAGCTGTTGACTGATCGAGCGCGGACTGATGCGGTTGCCGTGCCGGGACAGGAACAGCGCGGTTTCTCCGGGCTTGAGCAGGGTTGCGCGCGGTTTCATCCAGGCCGTCAAGGCGAGTGTGGCCTGGCTGCCCACCGGTACTACCCTGGTTCTGCCGCCCTTGCCGGTGACACGCACAGTGCCATCGGAGAGACTCAGGTTCTCGGGTTGCAGGCTGGCAAGTTCAGCCAGCCGCAGCCCTGAAGAATAGAATAGTTCGAACATCGCCTTGTCGCGCAGTGCCATCAAGTCATCGGCGGGAAACTCCAGCAGTTTCGCCGCTTCATCGGGTGAAAGCGCATGCGGCAGAGTTTTGGGTGTTCTCGGCGCACGCAGCCCGGCACAGGGATTGCTGCTGTAACCGTGATCTCGCACCAGATAATGATACAAACCGCGCCATGCCGAAAGCATACGCGCCAGACTTCTGCCAGAAAGCCCTTGAGCGTGCAGCTTGGCAATGAAACGGCGGATGTGGTGAATTTGCAGTTGGTCGAGCGGCGTTGCTTCCGTGAGCTGTAGTAGTGCGGCAATGTCACGCGCGTAACTCCCGCAGGTAAGCGGCGACAAGCGCCGCTCATTGGCAAGATGCGCCAGATAGGCGGCAGCGGCCGGGTTATCGTGCGCTGCCAGGTTCACCTTTCATTTCCTTCAGCTTGTGCTGGCCGCTGCCATCAATCCATGCGGGCGATGGCGGTACCCACCAGATCGCCCAGCCGTTTCAGGTGGAGCGTACCCATTTCCGGATAGAAGCGCTGCGAATCTTCGCTTGCCAGCACCAACAGACCGATGGTTTTCTCGGCACGCAGCGGCACCATCGCGAACGAGCGCAAATGAGCGGCATCTTCGCCGAACCACTGCTTGATCTCATCGACGATGTGGGGGCCGCAATAAGGGTGCAGCAGGCTTTCGGCAATGATGTGGATATCGGCACTGGTCGGGGCGAATTCAGGCAGGTCTGTGCCCGCGCTCGGCACGTTCCACAGTCGCAAGGCTACATGCGGTACGGTGAAGTCCTCGTGCAGATTGAAATACAGGCCATGCAGCAAATTTCCCAGATGAGAGAAAGTAAGCAGAACGATGGCCAGGCGATGCATTTTTTCACCGATGGTGTCGTTCTCTTCGCCGAACTTGATCAATTCGCGCAATTTGTCCTGCAGAATATGGTTCTTGTCCCGTAATGTGACGATTTGCCGCTCGCTGATGGAAATGGCTCTGCCGCCGTGGGGATGAGAGACAAAAATATCCGCCAGCATATCGGCATATTCGTCGAAAAATTGCGGGTTTTCCCGCAGGTATTGGGCCACTTCTTCTGAACCGAATTTCATGCTCCCCCCTGGTTGGATTTACAATTCAATTTCACCATCAAACACGGCTGCGGCAGGGCCGGTCATCCACACTGGCTGGTTCTCACCTTCCCAGCGTATGCTCAAATTACCACCGCGCGTACTGACTTCAACTGTTGACTGCAGCAAGCCGCGGCTGATGCCTGTCACCACCGCAGCACAGGCGCCGGTGCCGCAAGCGAGCGTTTCACCTGCACCGCGTTCATACACGCGCAGCCGAATATGGCCGCGATCCAGCACCTGCATATAGCCGGCGTTGACGCGCTGCGGAAAACGCGGATGGTGCTCGATCAGTGCGCCTTCGGTCAGCACCGGCGCACCATCCACATCGACCACCACCTGCACCGCATGCGGGTTACCCAAAGAAACGGCGCTGATTTCCACCTGCCGGCCATCTATATCGAGCGCATAAGTCATGGCGCGCTTCTCGGCGACAAATGGAATTTGTTGCGGCTCGAATCTTGGCGTGCCCATGTTGACGGTCACTTCACCATTCGCTTCCAGTCTGGGAATAATCAGGCCGCCGGGAGTCTCCACGCGAATTTCATTTTTTTGCGTCATGCCCCGGTCATGCACATAGCGCACGAAACAGCGCGCGCCATTGCCGCATTGCTCCACTTCGCCGCCATCGGCGTTATAAATCCGGTAGCGGAAATCAGCATCGCCTTCCGCTTTCTCCACCAGCAGAATCTGGTCACAGCCGATGCCGAAATGGCGGTCGGCCAGCAAGCGCAGTTGCGCTGAGGTGAGGGACACGGACTGATTCACGGCGTCAATCACGACGAAATCATTACCCAGGCCATGCATTTTAGTGAATTTAAATTTCATCGTTTATTTCAGCTGACACTACAAATGATCGCTATTTTTCACAGTACTTCAATGTTATCAACAAATACCATTGCATATATAAAATCATTCGATTATAGTAGATGCAACATTGTTGCAATACGCTCATTTATGAGCGCCTCCTTATGTCCAGCGATTTCCAGGAACAAGCCAAAGCAATAATCCGGCGCACCGGCGACCGGGTGACGCCAGGCAGAATTCAAGCGCTTGCCGTGCTGCTGGCTGAACAGCGCGCCATCACGCACCACGAAATTGAGGAGCGTTTGCTAGGCAAGCTGCAATTGGACCGAGTTACGCTCTACCGCGTGCTTGAATGGCTGAGTGAAAAGGGCTTGGCACATAAGGTGGCAAGCGACGACCGGGTATGGCGTTTTCGTGCCAGCGTCGATGTGCACACACATCAGCATGCCCATTTCAAATGCACCTGCTGCACCAAAGTGATCTGCCTGGACGGCCTCGACGCTGCACACGATTGGCCACTGCCAGCCGGTTACCGCTTCCAGGAAGCCGAGTTGACAGTAAAAGGATTATGCGCTGAATGCGCATGACAAAATGGAACTACTGAATAAGTTCTCCGTGGGCGCAAGGAAATCCCCTTCGATGATATTGCGTAACAGTTTATTTCTGATTCTGGCGCTGGCATTGCTGGTTGTGCCTGTTCTGCAAACAGCGCATGCGCTCACACACTTCGCGCACGTGGACGTACTCGACGCACTCGACGCACTTGACGCAACTGCAGCCGACGGCGTTCAAGACGAGAGCGATGCTGATGCCGACCGGGCCTGTCTCGACTGTCTGGCCTTGACAGCGTTCGGTGTCGCCCTTCCCTTCCTGGCATTTCTGTTTGTTGCCAGGATGCTGCGGCAGCGGCTGTCCTTTTTGCAACACCGCCCCATCCTGCGCAATTTTTCTTTCCCGTATCGCACACGCGCCCCGCCGCTGGCGTAACCCCCTCGTAGCTGTCCCTTTTCGGTCACCCCACCGGGTTTTTGTTGTTTGGTTCGGATCAGTATCTGTCCGCCACGCAACGGAGCATGCACAGCTGGTTCAGATAACGCAACTCAGTTGCGGGTAATCCGCCTGTTCCAGCCTTTTACAGAATCAGCATGAAACTTGGTCTCACATCACGCGCGCAATTCCACCAAGCTGTTACTGGCAGCTGCTGGCAAGCTATCGTCATGGCTTTGCTGCTTGCCGTACCCGGCATATCGTCCGCGCAAGTAAAAGACCCCGGCAAGGTAACCGAATTGCCGCCGGTCGTCGTGACCGCCACCCCGTTCAAGGATCGCAACGAACTTGACATGGCCCAGCCCGTCACGGTGTTGAAGGGTGAAGACCTGCGCCGCAAGCGCGAAGCAAGCATCGGCGACACGCTCGCGCGTGAACTCGGTGTGGCATCGAGTTCGTTCGGGCCAGGTGCCGGCCGCCCGATTATTCGCGGCCTGGATGGACCGCGCGTCCAGGTGTTGGAAAACGGCATTGGCACGCTCGATCTCTCGACCACCAGTCCGGATCATGCGGTCACGGTGGAATCGTTCAATGCCTCACAAATCGAAATCCTGCGTGGCCCGGCAATACTGCTCTACGGCGGCGGCGCAACCGGCGGCGTGGTCAACGTGGTAACAGGCCGCATTCCGAACCGGCTATTCAAGTCACCCAGCGGTGATATCGAGATACGCGGCAATACGGCGACGGAGGAACGCAGCGGTGCTTTCAACGCAAAAGGCAATGCCGGTCGCCATGTGTCCTGGAGTGTCGGCGGTTTCAAGCGCAAAACGGGCGATTACGACACCCCGGTCGGCCGCATCAGAAACAGTGCGGTCGACTCGGAAGGCATCTCCGTGGGGGGATCTTTTGTCGGCGAGAGAGGTTTCCTGGGTGGATCGGTCTCGCGCCTGGAAAACGAATATGGCGTACCCAGCCCTGAAGGCTCGAAAATTGATCTCAAGCAGACCCGTTATGATTTGTCAGGCGAGCTGGACAAACCCCTCATTGGTTTCGAGAAACTCAAGGTGCGCATGGGCTATAACGACTACAAGCACCATGAAATCGAGGGCAGCGGCGCAATTGCAACGCGCTTCAACAATCAGGCGCTTGAAAGCCGCGCCGAACTCCTGCATGCACCAATAGCCGACTGGAAAGGCGTGCTCGGGGTGCAATTCCAGGATCGCAATTTCTCGGCCATCGGCACCGAAACCATCGTGCCAGTCACGAAATCGCGCTCCACTGGCGTATTTCTGGTGGAGGAACGCAATTGGGACCGCTGGCGGCTGGAATTCGGTGGCCGGATTGAGCGCGCCACGCAAGACCCGCAGAACCACCTCGATCCATCGCGCGCATTCAATCTCTTCAGCGGCTCCGTGGGTACTCTGTGGAAATTCATCGACGGCTACGGACTGGGTCTGACGGGTACGCGCGGGCAACGCGCGCCAACAACGGAAGAGTTGTACGTACATGGCGCGCACCGTGGCACCGCCACATTCCAGACTGGTAGCAATGATTTGGGCAAAGAGACTTCCAGCAACATCGACCTTGCTCTGCGCAAAACTGCTGGCGCGGTGAAATGGAAAGTTAATGTATTCCATAACCAGTTCAACAACTACATTTTCGTGCATGGCGCTGACACCAACGCTGATGGCATGGCAGATCGTGTCGATGCTGATGGAATGCTGAATCCAAGTGGTAATTTTCTGGTGCAGAATTTTTCCCAGACTGGCGCGAGATTTTATGGGGTGGAAGCGGAAACAGTCTTCACGTTGAAACCGGACGCGCTCGATTTGCGTCTGTTCACCGACTACGTGCGCGGCAAACTGGATAGCGGCGGCAATGTGCCCCGCACTACGCCACCACGCTTCGGGTTGGAACTGAATCACAGAATGGGTCCCTGGACGGCCAACCTGAGTGCGACCCGCGTACTGCAGCAAAATCGCGTGGCAGAACTCGAAACGACCACTCCCGCTTACACACTGCTGAACGTCGACATGAGCTACCGGATCAAGAAGACCAAAACAAACGGCATCAGAATCTTTCTGCAAGGCAAGAATCTGCTGAACGAGGAGATGCGCCTGCATAACTCTTTCTTGAAGGATTTCGCGCCGTTGCCAGGACGTGCGCTGGTGGCAGGGATCAGAGGAGAATTCTAAGAATTCTCTGACAGCCGCCCCGAATAAGTCTTGCGTGGGCCATACGGAATTTGCTCAGAGATTCCCAAGCCCTGCCGGAATGTGGCAAACTTCGGCATTCCCTCTATATCCGGGTGTCTTAATCCGTGTCTGCCTACGAACTCTTCATCGGTCTGCGCTACACCCGTGCCAAGCGCCGTAATCATTTCATCTCGTTTATCTCGCTGATTTCCCTGCTGGGCATTACGCTCGGCATGACCGCCCTGATCACCGTGATGTCGGTGATGAATGGTTTCCAGAAAGAGGTGCGCACCCGCATTCTCGGTGTGGCCTCGCATATCCAGGTGAGCGGCGTGGAGGGCACGCTGACCAACTGGCCCCAGGTCGCGCATGAGGCGACCAGACACCCGCAAGTGGAGGCCGCCGCGCCTTATGTCGGTGCTCAGGGTATGGTGTCGGTTGGTCAGGTTGTACGCGGTGTGATGGTGCGCGGCATCCTGCCGGCTCTGGAAGACAAGGTGGCCGATCTCGACCGGATGATGGTAAGCGGCGAACTTGATGGGCTGGTGCCGGGAGAATTTGACATCGTGGTGGGCACGGAACTGGCGCGGGCTTTAGGCGTATCCAGGGGTGACAAAATCGTGCTGATCTCGCCGCAGGGGCAAGTGACGCCCGCAGGCATACTGCCGCGTCTCAAACAATTCACTATCACCGGCATCTTCGAAGCAGGGCATTTTGAATACGACTCGGCGCTGGTGCTGATCCATATCGCAGATGCGCAGAAACTCTACCGCATGGAAGATGACCAGGTTTCCGGCGTGCGGTTGAAGCTGCGCGATTTGTTCCAGGCACCGCAAGTGGTGCGGGAACTGGTGCCGCTGATTTCCCAGGACACTCACATCAGCGACTGGACCCGCCAGCATGCCAATTATTTTCGTGCGATCCAGATCGAGAAACGCATGCTGTCGCTGATTCTCGCCCTGATCATCGCGGTTGCGGCATTCAACATCGTCTCCACGCTGGTGATGGCGGTCACCGACAAGCAACCCGACATCGCCATTCTGCGGACGCTCGGAGCAAGTCCGCGCAGCATTATGAAAATCTTCATCGTGCAGGGCACGCTGATCGGCGTCATCGGCACGGCACTGGGAGTGATTGGCGGTGTGCTGCTGGCATACAACGTGAGCGATGTGATCGCGCTGGTCGAGCGCGTGTTCAGCGTGCAATTCCTGTCGCGCGAGGTTTATTACATCAGCGAAATTCCATCCGACCCGCAGATGACCGACATAGTGACAGTGGCGGTGGTATCGTTTGCGTTGACTCTGTTGGCGACAATTTATCCCAGCTACCGGGCGTCCAAGGTCAACCCGGCAGAGGCGCTGCGGTATGAGTAAGCCGATCATTGCCTGCCACAACCTGCGCAAGAGTTACTATCAAGGCGAACTCGAAGTGCCAGTGCTGCTGGGTATCGATCTGGAGGTGGCAGCAGGCGAAACGCTCGCCATAGTCGGCACGTCAGGCTCGGGCAAAAGTACGCTGCTGCACTTGCTGGGCGGACTGGATGCACCCACTGCCGGCGACATCCGCATCATGGGGCAGAACATTGCTACCATCAATGAAGAAGAAAGATGCCAACTACGTAACCAGTCGCTGGGTTTTATTTATCAGTTTCATCATCTGTTGCCGGAATTCAGCGCGCTGGAAAATGTCGCCATGCCGCTGCTGATCCGGCGCATGAGCAGCAATGAAGCCTATGAGCGTGCAGCAGCCGTATTGCAGCAGGTCGGTCTGGGGCATCGCCTCACCCACACCCCCGGAGAACTCTCCGGCGGCGAGCGTCAGCGTGCGGCAGTGGCGCGCGCGCTGGTCACCCAGCCTGCCTGTGTCCTCGCCGATGAACCTACGGGCAATCTCGACCGGCACACCGCCGGTGGAGTATTCGAACTGATGCTGGAACTTAACCGTAACGTAGGCGCAAGTTTCATCATCGTCACGCATGATGCGCAACTGGCTGCCCGCGCCGGGCGAATTTTGCAACTGGTGGATGGGGTGTTGACCGAGTGAGTGTGCTGGCCGAGCACTCCCGAACCGGGAGTCTCCTTAGGCATCTCTAAAAATTCAGAGTTCTAAACAAGACGAGGCGAGAACAAAAAATGTAGACGCAGCATATAGCTGATATGTAAGGAAACATTTTTTGTGAACAACGAAGTATTGTGACGAAATCTGGATTTTTAATATTCTACTGGCAGCGGATCAAGACTACGCCACAAATACCATGTCGCCACAGAACGCCACGGTTGCCACGGCTTCGCAATTGCACGCATCTTGAGCCGGCTCACCGGCTGACTGGCGTTGTAGTGCAGGCTCATCGCGCGCTGCAAACCAAGATCATCCAGCGGCAGCACATTTGGCCGCAGCATGTGAAAAATCAGGAACATTTCCGCAGTCCAGCGCCCAATGCCCTTTACCTGCATCAACTCGGCAATGAGAGCTTCGTCATCGATTTCCTGCCACGTCGCCTCGTTCAATGTCCCGCTGATAAAATGCCGTGACAGGTCTTGCAGATAAGTCACTTTCCGCAAGGACAAGCCGCAAGCCTGCAATACGCTGTTATCCACTCCCAGCACTGCATCGGGTGTAATCGCAGGAACCGCCGCAGCCAGTTTTTGCCAGCTGATTTCAGCTGCCTTGATGGAGATCTGCTGGCCGATGATGGAGCGCGCCAGGGTGATGAAAGCGTCACCATGCGAGTGCAGCGCAGCTCCTTCGAAACGCTGAATGAGCTTTTGCATCACTTCATCACACTTAGCCAGTTCCTGAGTCGCCTGCTTCCAGTACGCGGGAATCATAGATTCATCCAATCAGTGATGGCGCCGTTTTGCCCGTTTGCGCCATGCATAAATAACATATAGCCGCCATGCACCACGCACGGCGAAATAACTGGTTGCCGCAAGCAGCAACGCCAGCAGAAATATCCCCACCAGCAGAGGCTTGCCCAAAGCAGCCGCCCAGTTTACCAGCGCAGGGAGCCATTCACCAATATTTTTGTCCAGCAGATGCAACTCTGCCATGGGTACAGCACTAGTGCCGGCACCTAAAACAAACTCACCGACGGCATAAGCAGCGAGATAAAGCGGCACGATGGTGAAAGGATTGGAATAAAGCGTGGTGAATGCCGCTACCGGCAGATTCACCTTGAAGATGATGGCAAACAGCGCGGCAAAAAAGAACTGCACCGGATTGCTGCCGGGGATCAGGCCGGCAAAAAACCCGACCGCCACGCCGCCTGCCACCGAGCGGCGATGCAGGTGCCATAGATTGTGGTGATGCAGCAACCCGCCGAACAACCCGACAAACCGGTTCTGCCGAATGCTCTCGTGGGAAGGCAAGTATTTCTTGAGATATTTTCGGGGCACGAGCTACCAACGTGGCAAATAACCAGGTCACTATACTACCCCAAGGATTTATTTGACCTAGAATCAATTAGGAGCAGGCGATACTGAGCTGCTTCGGCGTATCACCCAAAATTCTCGGGTGAACCATTCAAACACAGAGTGGGAACTGCTGATGCAGGTAAATATTCTTGCGTTTGCTCTGGGAACGGCACTGCTGCAGCAGCAGGCTGCGTTGCCTGAAACTGTGTGGGCATGGCTGCTGCTGCCCGGTACGGTATCCGCATTCCTGCTCTGGCGTTGCCAGAACCCTATTTTGACCAGCGCGGGGAAGGGGCTTTTTGTCGTGACCTTTCTCGCTGCGGGATTTTTCTGGGCAGCCGTTTTTGCTCAATGGCGGCTGGCTGACACACTGCCGCATGACTGGGAAAGACGCGACATTCAGCTGGTCGGGGTGGTAGCGGAACTGCCGCAAACCAACGAACTCTTTACCCGCTTTACGTTCGACGTGGAGCGGGTATTAACTGAAGGTGCCGTCGTGCCCGCGCGTATTTCACTGGCCTGGTACAAGGTGCGCGGCAAGCATGCCGGCACCGCTGAGGCACTGCCACCTCCGATCAACGCAGGTGAACGCTGGCAACTCACAGCACGGCTCAAGCGCCCGCATGGCAGCAGCAACCCTCACGGTTTCGATTTCGAGTCGTCGATGCTGGAGCGTAATATCCGTGCCACTGGCTACGTGCGCAAGGCCGATGATAATCTGCGCCTGGACGAAATGGTCGACCGGCCTGCTTACCGGATTGAGCGCCTGCGGCAGGAAATTCGGGAACGGTTTATGCAGGCGCTGCCCGATCATGCCTATGCCGGTGTGCTGGTGGCGCTGGCAGTAGGCGAACAACGCGCTATTCCACGTGAGCAGTGGCAGATATTCACGCGCACCGGCGTCAACCATCTCATGAGCATCTCCGGGCTGCATGTGACCATGGTATCTAGTCTGGTGTTCGCACTGATGTACTGGTTATGGCGCTGCAGCCACCACCTGACGTTGTGGCTGCCGGCACGCAAAGCTGCCGCCGTTGCCGGACTGGCAGCGGCACTGGGCTACACATTGCTGGCCGGTTTCGCGATACCAGCACAGCGCACCGTTTATATGCTCGCAGTGGTGGCCATCGCCTTATGGTCGGGGCGCTTCACTTCCGCGACTGCAGTGTTGACCTGGGCGCTGCTGGCGGTGGTGGTGCTTGATCCCTGGGCAGTGCTCTCGCCCGGCTTCTGGCTGTCTTTCGGTGCGATTGCGATCATCATGCTGGTGACGGTCGGGCGCATTGGCAAAATACACTGGTTAACCGGTTGGGCGCGGGTGCAGTGGGCGATCACTCTCGGCCTGATCCCGCCGTTACTGGCAATGTTCCAGCAGGTGTCACTGGTCTCACCGCTTGCCAACGCCATCGCCATCCCGCTGGTGAGCCTGGTGGTGGTTCCGCTCACGCTGCTGGCAGCATTGCCGCCGCTCGATTTCATGTTGCTGCCCGCACACATGGTGTTGAGTGGCTGCATGGATCTGTTGCGCTGGCTGAGCGACGTTCCACAAGTAGTCTGGAGTCAGCATGCGCCGCCGCCCTGGACCATCGCGGCAGCCATGGCCGGCATCGTCTGGATGCTGCTGCCGGGTGGTGGAAGGTTGGGATTTGCCGCAGGCTTTCCCGCGCGCTGGCTGGGAGCAGTGGCGCTGTTGCCGATGTTTCTGCTGCTGCCGCCCAGACCGGCTGCCGGGGAATTATGGCTCACCGTGCTGGATGTAGGTCAGGGATTGGCAGTCGTGGCGCGTACCGAAAACAATACGCTGCTCTACGATACCGGGCCCGGTTTCAATTCCGATGCCGATAGCGGCAACCGCATCATCATCCCTTTTCTGCGCGGCGAAGGCGTCAGACAACTGGATACCATGGTCGTATCCCATGCCGATGTAGACCACAGCGGCGGCGCGCTGTCAGTGCTGGACGCGGTACCAGTGCAATGGCTGGTGTCATCCCTGAAGGCCGACCATCCAGTTCAGCAAACCTCTGTCAAAAAACGTAGCTGCCGTGCAGGCGAATCGTGGGACTGGGACGGAGTACGCTTCGACATGCTGCATCCGCTGCAGCAAAGCTATGACAATCCCAAGCTCAAGACCAATGCTTTAGGCTGCGTATTGAAAATCACCACAGCCCACGGCAGTGTGCTGCTGCCCGCCGATATTGAAAAGAAATCCGAACGTGAACTGCTTGCCCGGGCCGGCGATACGCTCCCTGCTACCGTGCTGGTGGCGCCGCATCATGGCAGCAAAACCTCTTCCATCGAGGCGTTCGTGCAGCAGGTGAAGCCCGCGCTGACAATATTTACCGTCGGCTATCGCAATCGCTTTGGCCACCCGCGAGAAGAAGTGATGGAACGCTACCGCACCCAAGGCAGCAGACTGCTGCGCAGTGATACTGATGGCGCGGTGCTGCTGCGTTTTGCCGACAACAATGTCACCGTCGAAACCTGGCGCGCGCGACACCGTCGTTATTGGCAGGATACTCCGTAGTGCACTGCAGGTATGTAACATCATGGGATAAACATAATTTGCAATGCGTCCAGAGCTTCATCAACCTTGACCTCGGCAATACGCTTCATCAACCTGGATTTGTCTACAGTGCAGATCTGTTCCAGCATGATCTGCCCCGGTTTGCCGCTTAATGTTATATCTACCCTGGTTGGCCACAGCTTTTTGCTGCCGGTAATTGGTGCCACAATCACCACTGGCAAGCTGCGATTCATTTCATCCGGCGACAAAATAACAGCAGGTCGGCGTTTCTTCACTTCACTGCCCACCGTCGGATCGAGATTGACCCAATAGACTTCGCCGCGTTTCACCAGTCGTTACCTGCAGCGCTGGCAAGCTCCGCATCCAGCCATGTTCGGTCTTCTTCGGTCAGATCACAACCGCCTCTGGCAAAGATCGCTTCCCATCCGCTACGTAGCTCTTTGACTGGCTTGAGGATAATGTTACACCCCCGTGCCTCGATCTCAATGCGCTCAGTCATGCCTGTCTGTATGAGTACGGTTTTGGGTAAGCGCACACCTCTCGAGTTGCCGATTTTTACCAGTTTTGCTTCCATATAATCACCTCCAAATGTAATCACATAGTAAGTATATTCATTGGGCGATTATTGTCAATCTAATGCATCTCTCGCCATCACGTCATCCCGCCCGCTCACGAGAACCTGATGATGCCATCGTCTTGCGACAGACCAAAACCTTGCAGCGTGGCCAGTCCCTGCGCGACACTCGCAGCCTGCGTTTGCATTTGCGCTTGTACCGTACTGAGTTTTTCCAGCGCACTCAACTGATTCATCGACAGCAGCTGTGCATACGCCAGCGCCAGCGCTCCCTTGTTACGCAAACCATGCAGCGTGGCGGCATCCAGCGCATTGAGCGCAGTCTCGTCAACACGGTGGAGTCCTTCCACCGCGATAATCTTATCCCCGAGCTGTACATTGAGCGGCCACGGCTGAATGAGTGCTGCTGCTTGCAAGGCATCCACCGCCGTCTGGGTCGCCACCCGGTTGCGCTCTGTCTGCGCCAGAAAATCCAGAATATCCTTCAGCGCCTGACTGGGCGCACCCGCCTCGTCGAAGAAGGCTTCCCCCTGCCCGGCTTCCACCAACAGACCGCTGCTCTCATCGAAGCACAGAATACTGTCCTCGTGATCCTGTGCTTTTGCCAGGCGAAACGGATAACCGCGTATCGCCGCGGGCACATAGTTGCCCAGCCAGTAGCCATCGGGGGCAATAAACAGATTCGTTCCCGGCTGCAGCGCAGTGATGGCCATCAGTTGGAAGCCACCTTCTGTTTGCACAAAGCCCAATGGCAGTACCGGTACCAGCTTTGCCAGTTCCGCCATGACGATAGGCAGGATATTGGCGTGAGCGGCATGAGCGTAACCGGACTGGCGCTTCCAGGCTTTGTTGGTGAAATGTTGCGGGGTAATCGCGCTGAGTTGCGGCATAGTGAGTCCCTTCAAATTAGAGTAAAAGGAAGCGGATACTTCTTATCCGTTTTCCTTAGTTTGTCTAGCGATCGTTTGCAACACCTGCCGCGCCACTCAATGCAGCACCACTTGCTGCATGGCGGGCAGCGTGCGCGCCCGTATCCACTCCGGCCACACGGCCAGCGGCCACCCGGCCTTGCAATAAGCATCATGCAGAATTGCGAGCCACTGCCGCAGCGGATTGGCCACCAGCGTCAGATTAACATCTTGTCCGTCAACCCCGCGCAGCGTCAGACTAACCACCTGCTCTGACTGGGTGACATCCACTGACAGCGCCAGCCATGCCATGCTGTCGGCACCTGCCTGTACCGGTATTTGCGGTATCAACCCTGCCTCGGCAACTTGTTGGGCAAAGTCATGTAGCATCTCGGTATGCGAGGTATCGGCACTTTGCTGTTCCAGCCACTGCAGCAATACCGGCAGCAAGCGCTCGAGCAAGCGCTGTGTCAGCCACACCACGACCGTCGCAGCATTCTCCGTTTCACCGGAAAGCCGGATGCGATCTTCGAGGTCGCTGTACTCCGTGGTGATGCGTTGCAGGCTTAATGTGACCATTCTATCAATCCTTTCAGCCCCCTTGATCGACTCAGCTAAGCTGGCCATCTCACCCCGGCAACACCTTCCCTGCCAGATCCCGAATCGCTGCCTCTCCCAGCAGCCCTTTGCTTGCCACCGCCCACAGGTCAAACGCTGCCGACCTTCGCATGCCGCCGATGGTCTGAAAGCCTGCTGCTTGAAGCGCCGCCGTCAATGTCTTCAGCGTGAAGCCGCATTTGTGCGCCATGTATTGGTTCCCGGCAGCCAGCGATGCACCGTGGCCATAGAGAATATCGAGCGGAGCAATGGGGCCTGCGGGTGAGATATAAGCAGGATCGGTGAGCTTGTCTTCGGCCACCAGCGTGCACACCGCCTGCAGGTCCGGGCAGGTAACCACCAGGAAACCATCCGGCTTTAACACGCGCAGGAATTCCCCGAGCACCACCGGCACCTCGTGGGCATAGACATGCTCGATGTTGTGGCTGGAATAGATGGCATCGACGCTTCCGTCAGCTACGGCAGGCATGTCCAGCATCGAACCGAGAATATCGGGTTTGTTGGCAGGATCGATATCCAGACGGATTTCTTTCCATTCGGGCGTCTGAAAAGCGGTCGGAATGCGCGCGCTGCTGCTAGGATGGCCGGGGCCGACGTGCAATATGGTTTTGCGGTTCATGGGGTGATTTTTCTTACAGGCATGGATATTTTTTGGTGCAGATCTCTCAGGCACTGTTCGAGCTGACGGGTGAAGCCTATCACATCCATCAGTGGCGCGGACTGCATGCGGGTGCGCAGGGTGCTTCTCAATTCGGTCAAACGCGCTGGATCGTTGGCCAGCTCCACCGCAATGCGCACATAGTCATCGCCATTCTTGGCCGAGAGTTCAGAAAGGCCCATGGTCGAAAGGAAAGCAAAGGTCTGCCGACTCACCACCCGCGACTGCGGCCAAGTCACCACCGGCACCCCCATCCACAGCGCCTCGCAGCTCGTCAACCCGCCGCTGAATGGAAAGGGGTCGAGCGCGATGTCAATGTCGGCGTACTCCTTGAGCACGTCGACATGAAAAGAGGCGGGGAGCAGATCGAGACGCTGTGGGTCTATGCCGCGCTGGGCAAACGCAGCACGGATGGACGCACACAACGGCTCGTCAGCGAATGTGCGCCACTTCAGCACCAGCCGCGAATCCGGCACCGCAGCCAGCAGCTTGGCCCAGATATCGAATACGCCTGCGTTGAGCTTGGCGGTATTGTTGAAACAACCAAAAGTAATATAACCAGTGCGAGAACTTGGTAATGGGGCAACCTCGGTCGGCGACCACGGTACAGGCTGGTAACAGAAACGGCCGCCGGGCAGACGCACGATCGGCTCGACAAACTGCGCTTCGGTACCCGGTGGCGCATGCCATTCGTCCAGCAGCACGGCATCGATATAGGGCAGGCCGGTGGTCGCAAAATAGCCTAGCCAGGAAACCTGCACCGGAGCAGCGCGGCGGGCAAAGACCGTCAGCCGCGAACCGGCAGTGTGGCCGGAGAGATCGACCAGGACATCGATCCCATCCTGTCGGATCAGATCGGCAAGCGCGGCATCATCGAGTGTCGTCACATCGCGCCAGGTGCAAGCAGCACGAATCTCATCCGTCACCCAGTCGGCCACCGTGCCGGCGCTGTAGGCAAACACCGTCACTCGTGCCGGGTCGTGCGCCTTGAGTACATCTTTGACGAACAAGCCAACGGTGTGCTGGCAAAAATCGGCAGAAACATAGCCGATGCGCAAAGGGCGGTCATCGAGGGAGCGTAGCGCCGGGCGGGGTATAACACCGCCAGCCCGCACCAGCGCCCACTCGCCCCAGTCCTGCGCGCGCGCGAACCGCTCTGCATCCGCTGCGGCCGGATCGTACTCCAGACTGACCAGTGCATTGCGACGAATGAGCGGGTGGTTAGGCAGCCGTTGCAGCAAGGCTGCATACAGACGATGCGATTGCGCATGGTCGCCGCCATCCCGCGCCAGATTGGCGAGATTCACCTGCGCGCGCAGATCGGTTGGCGCGAGCATATGCGCCTGTTCGAAGCATTCCCGAGCGTGAGTGAGAAAACCGAAGTTCAGCAGCAGCACACCCACATCCAATTGAGCGTCGGCATTACCGCCGTGAGTTTCGATGATCTGTCGGCATGCCGCCAGCATTTCGGGAAAGCGGCCGGATTGAGCGTGAAGGTGGGCTTGTTGCAGCGCGGTTGACCATGACAAAGACATCGCGACAGGATAGCAATATTGTCAGGGGAGATAAAGAAAAAACCTGCCGTGAAAATGGGACCTAAAATGTGGCTCCGGATTAATGCGCCTCGAGCTCTTCTCGGATCACACGGCGCAAATCGGCTTCAAGATGCCCCGTTTCGATCACGCGACGAAGGGTATCGTTTATCAACGTTTGATAACCGCGCTCACCAGCCAGCGCTTTGAAATGATCGACGATGGGTGCATCGAGCATGATGTTGATGCGTAGCTTGACAACTCGCGCACGTACAGCTGCTTGCCATTCTGCACGATTGGCCTCGTGACCGCCAACGCGTAGTCGCGCACCATCGAAATCAGCTTGCGTCAGCTTCGGTGCATCGTCAGAAGTAGCCTGCGGTTTTGTAGTAGAGGTCGGTTTCATCGCTGTCTGCCTTACGCATGGAGATAATGCGGATTTCCTCATCGGATTCGACATGAACGATCAGCACGACCAGGAAATCCAGAAGCCCGATGCCAATCATGCGCTGCTCGCCATAGTTTTCGCGGTGATCTTCAACGAGTAGCAGTGGGCTACCAAATACTTTCTCTGCATCGGCAAAATCAAGTCCGTGCCTTTGCAGGTTGGTTTGTCGCTTGCCCTCATCCCACGCATAGCGCATTGGTTAAATTATACATACTCGAATATGTATGTCAATCCTGCCCATCTATAGAAACATAATCCCCATCGGGTGCACTCCGTGCACCATGTGACGGGGGTGGCAATGCAAAGAGGTCAGACCTCTTTGATCAACGCCCACAATTTCTATATAACAACAAAATCCATTGCATTGATCGTTGGATGCCCGGTCAGCGTCGCAAATTGCACCGCTTTACTTGCACCATTACCATCTGCGTCATAGTAGAGATTGCCCTTGACATCATAAACAATATAATCCGTGGCACTTGCTGCCGCACTGCCCGCGTGAAAGTTACCGGCAATAGCTACGCCAGCGGAAAATTTGCCGAATAGCGCATGATCCAACTGGATGCGATCGCCACTGGCAAAATCCGCAATGATGTCAATGTTCTTTTTTCCCAAGGCAGTATCGAATACAAAAGTATCGCTGCCACTGGCTCCAACCAATGTGTCATTGCCCAAGCCGCCAGCAAGTATGTCGGCCCCGCTACCGCCGGTGATCACGTTGGCTGCATCGTTCCCCGTGCCGGTGAAATTTCCCGTGCCCGCATACGTGAGCTTGTTTACCAGCGTGGTAAGGGTGTAACTGACATCCGACGTGAGCAGCGTGTCGGTTGTCGTGAATTTGTAGCTCTTCGTGCCGGCGTATTTGTTACCGGCGACATCGACAACCGAACCCGGGGAGATCTCAAATTTGTAGCCGACACCATAAGAAAAATCCTGGGTCGGGTTGATGGTCAGCGCAGTCGACGTTGCAGAACCGGGGGTAACGCTGTAGGTTTCGACCACCTTGCCTGCGGACGTTTTGAGAACAATGCTGCCGGTCCCCAGCTGGATGCCTTCATTGAAAGACAGGACGATATTGTCAGAAACGCCAACGCCATTCGCCACATTTACCGGGCTGAACGAGGCCACCGCCGGCGCAGTTTTATCGACCGTCAGAGTTCCGACAGACTTGCCAACGTGCGCGCTGAGATTGCCTGCTTTATCCGTCTGCCGCACCTCGATTGCACGCTCCGCATAACTGCCTTCCGCCAAAGCGAAGCTGCTGCCCTTGCCTTTGACCCATGTAATTCCCCCGTTAGTGCTGTATTCCCACGCCGCCCCTTTTTCCAGTGACCCAACCGCCACGACACCTGTGTTGGAAATGCTGCTGCCGATTTTGGTTTCGGCGGCTGATGTGATCACGACCTCGGTCTGCGGCACATTGGCGTAAGGGTTGACTGTAGCGGTAGGGACACTGGCGATGCTGTCGATCACCGCCATGCCCGTTACCACCTTGCCAAAAACGGCATAACCCGGCGAAGATGAATTGACGTAATCAAGACCGGTGTTGTCCACCAGATTCACGAAAAACTGGGAAGTGGCCGAATCCGGAGCTGGCGTTCGTGCCATGGCCAAAGCACCGCGCAGATTGGAAAGTCCGTTGGCAGACTCAAGCAGAATGGGATCATAGGTCGGAGGTTTGTAGACCATCCCGCTGGTCAAGCCCCCGCCTTGCACCATGAATCCAGGAATCACCCGGTGGAACAGGGTGCCGTTGTAGAAACCGTCATGCACGTAATCCAGCATGTTGGCCACCGTGATCGGGGCTTTCATGGGATCGAATTCAAACACGACCTCTCCCAGGGAAGTCGTGAACGTAACCTGAGGATCAACCAGCACCTTGAATGATTTGCTGGCAAGCAAATAAGGTGCAACTGGCGCAGTAGTATCAACAACTTTGTCAGCCATGTTCTCTACTCCTCAAAAAGAGGACGCTATCCTTTTACGGGGTCAACAACCATTGGACGCCAGCGCCCGCCGCGCAATATAGCCGGAGCGCGTTTCTCCCGCCGCCCTGGCCGCCGCGTCGATGCGGCGCAACACCCGCGCCGGCAGGGTGATGTTCACCCGCTCCACCTTGTCCGACAGCGCGGCCAAGTCCACTTCCACCACCGCCCACACCCAGCCTGCGTATTCAGGATTGGCCTGATGCTCGGTGATGGTACGTGGCTCAGGCACCGCGCCGCCGTCATCAATCACAGTTTCCAACCACAGCTCGATGGCTTCCCTAGCGTTGTCAATGGCTTCGTCCAGCGTGTCGCCAGCCGAGAAGCAACCCGGAAGATCGGGGACAGCTACGCCAAAAGCGTGGCTGGCATCACCCGGTTCAATCGCAATCGGATATTTCATTTCATGCTCCTTTCATCTGACAGCCCGGCCTGCTTCAAGAGCTTATGCACAAGCCCGGCGCCCAAATCTTTTTTCGGGTGCGGTACGCTGATATGCCTACCGTGCGCCGGGTGCGTGTAGATGTGGTGCGAACCTTTCACGCCCCGAAGCTTCCAGTCTGCTTGCTCCAACCGTTTGATCAGTTCCGCACTGTTCATGGTGTGTATGATACATACTTTCAGTAAACAATCAAGCAACCGTGCGCCCGGGCTACCCTTCTTGACCACGGGTGTTGCTGCCACCTCTTGCTCCCGCCACCCAGCGATACGATGATTTCAGTCAGTCCTTCACCAAGTAGGCGCAGACGGTTCGGGCAAGGCGAGGCATGGGCCGAATCTATCATGATGGCGAACAAACAAAGGGTAGCGTCCCCTTTTCCTTATCCCCTTTTCCTACTCCGCCAACGCGGCCTGCCGGATAGCCTCGGTAGCCCACTGATTCAGACTCTGGCCACGTGCGGCGGCGGCAATGGCAGCGGCCTCGTGGGTAGCAGGATCAACCCGCAGGGAGAACTTGCCTGAGAAGTGCTTACGCGGTTCGATATCGCGACGCTTGCAGGCTTCAAGAAACACGTGCAGGGAAATCTCACCTTCATGCTTCAGGCCTTCCACATCAGCAGCGTAGAAGTCGGCGCTGCCGTTGAGGCCCACGAACTCACCCCGAAACATTTGAATGTCAGGATCAAAGGCGATGACCGCCTGGTAACCGTTAATTGTCATAGTATTCATGGTTTCACTCCGTTCTCTTCCAGCCATTTTCGAATTGCCGCAACAGCGCCCTTGTCCGTGTTCGGCGACGGATGGGGGCGATGAAATATCCGCACCAGTCCGAACAAAAACACCTCAATGCGCGAGCCTTCACGTTCTTCAAACTCTGCACCAAGCTCCCGCAACAGCGCTTCAATGTCGACCCAACGGACATTTGCCGAGACGGGCCGGGCGAAGATCAGTTTTAAAGTGCGTTGGTGTTTGCGTCTCACGAAATGATGATAGCAAAAAATGGTATCAAAATAAAGATGGAAGAATTACTTCCTGCCTCCAAGGAAGATTCAGGGGAGATTCATGATGGCGAACAAAATAAAGGGTAGCATTCCCTTTTAGCTTAGACAGACATTGACGAAGTAAGGATTATTCCTTACTATTCGCCAAACGATTAAAGGAGTCCCGCCATGAGCACCATACACGAGATCGCTACCATCACCTCCAAGGGGCAAATCACCCTCCCCAAGTCCATCCGCCAAGCACTCGGTGTAGATTCCGGGGGCAAAGTCGCCTTCGATCTGCTCGGCTCTCAGGTCGTCGTCAGTCGTGTCGAGAATCAGGAGCATGAAGACCCGGCCATCGCCGGCTTCCTCTCCTTGCTGGAAAAAGACTTTCGGAACGGGCAACACCTCACCAACTTGCCGGAAGGCTTGGTAAGTTCAATGTTGGCTGCGCTGAAAAACCCGGTTGATCTCGATGAAGAAATCGTGGGTACCGTGGCGTTGTGATCCAGCGCCATGGGTGGACACTGCTCTTCCACGAATGCCTGAGTGCGCAGCTCCAGAAGCTGGAAACCGCGGTCGCGCGTGTGCAGACCCAAGACCCTGAGGAGTTTGAATCCAACGCCAACGTCAAACTGTTCAATGCGCTGTCTCAACTGATTCTGGAGACCATTCCGAGCGACCCGAATCGAGAGGAATACCGACAAGGCAAGATGATGGGCGCGGCGTTCCGGCACTGGCGTCGAGCCAAGAGTGGGGGGCGCTTCCGATTGTTCTTCCGGTTCGACTCCAAAACCAGGATCATTATTTACGCTTGGGTGAATGACAAGCACACCTTGCGCTCCTCGGGCAGTCGCTCCGATCCTTACGCCATATTCCAGAAGATACTGCAACGTGGCCATCCGCCAGACGACTGGACGGCACTCGTATCAGCCAGCAAATCCGATTGGAAGTAACGGTTGTCCCCGGCCGGGATCACTTCCGCATAATCCACATAGGCCTAGGGTGCACTCCGTGCACCCTGTCCACCGCAAACACCAGCGTGTCCCGCACCCCAAAACAGAATAAACTATCGGCATGAAATCCATCATGAGTGATGCCGAATCATCACAGCAAACTGCCACTTTAACCATCGAGCAGGCTGATGAAACTTCTAGCCACTCGACTAAGCCCGCAGGCGGGCAAGTCGCTGGTTACCTGCAACAAGCCATCGCGCATCACCAGGCTGGCCAGTTGCCAGACGCCGAACGTCTCTACCGTGCCATTCTGCAAGCACAGCCGAACCACCCGGACGCGAACCATAATCTGGGCGTGCTGGCAGTGCAGGTCAAGCAGCCCGCTGTCGGCCTGCCGCATTTCAAAGCAGCACTGGAAGCCAACCCGAACCAAGGGCAATACTGGCTCAGTTACATCGACGCCTTAATCCAAGCCGGCCAAGCCGATGCAGCGCGACAACTGTTGGCACAAGGAAAGCAACGCGGATTACAGGGTGCAGCGGTCGAAGCATTGGCAGGCAGGCTTGAAGAGCCCTCAGGAAGCGCACCCAGCCCGCAAGAGATCGATACGCTGGCGAGCCTATTCGCCGCAGGAAAATATACCGAAGCCGCCACCCTCGCCCAGACGCTGACGGAACGCTTCCCGCTGCACGGGTTTGGCTGGAAGATCTTGGGTGCGGTATTCCAGCAGACAGGGCGGAATGCGGACGCGCTGGAGTCAAAGCAGAAAGCGGCGGCACTGTCGCCAAATGATGCCGGCGCCCATTACAATCTGGGCAACGCCTTCAAGGTACTGGGCCGGCTGGCTGAAGCCGAAGCCTGCTATCGGCGGGCGTTGCAGCTCAATCCGGGTTACGCTGAAGCGCACGACAACCTGGGCAGCACCCTCAAGGAGCTGGGCCGGCTGGATGAAGCCGAGGCCAGTTATCGACAAGCGCTGCAAATCAAGCCGGATTATGCCGAGGCGCATAACAATCTGAGCGTCACTCTGCAAGGCCTGGGTCGGCCAGACGAAGCCGCAGCCAGTTGCCGGCGGGCACTGCAGATCAAGCCGGATTTTACCGAGGCGCATAATAATCTGGGCAACATCCTCAAGGAGTTGGGCCGGCTAAGCGAGGCTGAAGCAAGCTACCACTGCGCACTGCAGATCAAGCCGGATTATGCTGAGGCACATAACAACCTGGGCAACATCTTGCAAGAGCTCGGCCGACTAACCGAAGCTGAAGCAAGCTACCGCCGCGCCTTGGAGATCGAGCCGGATTATGCCGCTGCGCATAACAACCTGCTGTTCACCCACAACTACCTGTTTAGCCAATCTGATGCGCTGTTGCTAGCCGAAGCCCGCCGCTTTGGCGATCTGGCAGCGCGCCGGGCGCGCCCTCATACGAACTGGAACAATGCCCCAGAATCTGAGCGACGCTTGCGTGTGGGCTTGGTATCCGGGGATCTGCGCACTCATCCGGTGGGCTACTTTGTCGAAGGTGTACTGGCAGCGCTCGCATCTGATGCCTCCAGTCAATTGGAACTCATCGGCTACCCAACCCATTTCCAAACCGATGCGCTTACCAAAAGGGTCAAAGCCTGCTGCCACGGTTGGCATTCAACAATGGGGCTTGCCGATGAAGCGCTGGCTCAGCGAATACATGCTGACAATATCGATATCCTGATCGATCTCTCGGGCCATACCTCACACAACCGCCTCACCATGTTTGCCTGGAAGCCTGCCCCGGTACAGGTAAGCTGGCTGGGGTATTTCGCCACCACCGGTGTCGCGGCAATAGACTATCTGATTGCAGACCCCTGGACACTGCCGCAAATGGAAGAAGCTTATTTCACCGAAAAAATCTGGCGGCTGCCTCAAACCCGCTTATGTTTCACCCCGCCAGATAGGGAGGTGAAAGTTACCTCGCTGCCGGCGCTCACCAACGGCTATGTCACCTTCGGCTGTTTTAATAATCTGGCCAAGATGAATGATGAGGTCGTAACCCTATGGTCCCGTGTACTGACATCCGTGCCGAATAGCCGCTTATTCCTCAAAGCCAAACAACTCAAGGATGATGCGGTGCGGCAACACACCATCGAACGCTACGCTGCCCATGGCATCAATGCTGACCGGCTTATTCTGGAGCGTTCTGAATCCAGAGCAAGATATCTGGCTGCCTACCAGCGAGTGGACATTGCGCTCGACCCATTCCCTTATCCGGGAGGCACTACCAGTGTTGAAAGCCTATGGATGGGGGTGCCAGTGTTGACCTTGGCGGGAGAGCGCTTCTTGTCCAGACAGGGTGTTGGCATTCTGATGAACGCCGGCTTGCCGGAGTGGATTGCCACCGACCCGGATGACTATGTGGCACGGACGGTATCACATGCTGAAGACCTGCAACGCCTGGCCACTCTCCGCAATGGATTGCGGCAACAGGTGCTGGCATCACCAATCATGGATGCCCCCCGCTTTGCACGACATTTCGAAGCTGCCTTGCGCGGTATGTGGCAGATATGGTGTGCCAAACACCTTTGATCTTGCGCGGCTCGTCATCTTGCATCGGAATCAAAAAAATAAAATCGGCAGCTTGCACTGCCGTTGGCATTGCTTACTCGCTTGACACTGGTCGGCTAATGGGTGTCCCCTGTTCGGTCATGGGCATGTTCAGTTCCGCAGTTCATCCAGCAGTTCAGGATGCTTGTCTAGCAATTTCAACAATAGCACTGTGGATTTGTGCGGTTGCGTCTTTCCCCGCTCGTATTCTGAAAACGCACTTGCCCCACCGCCAAACAACTTCCCCGCCTCCGCTTGGCGCAAACCCAGCTTCTTGCGGGTGTCGCGCAAAGACTCGGCAATCTCACGATCAACC
>JAYUYT010000075.1:0-12710 GCA_043752345.1 Nitrosospira sp. | reverse complement strand
GTGTTGATGGTGATGCCACGGGCTTTTTCTTCCGGGGCCGAGTCAATCTGGGCGTAGCTCTTCGCTTCACCACCAAATTTCTTCGACAATACCATCGTAATCGCCGCGGTCAGTGTGGTCTTGCCGTGATCCACGTGACCAATCGTGCCTACGTTTACGTGCGTCTTCGTCCGCTCAAATTTGCTCTTTGCCATAATCGCTTCCTATGCTTGGTAAGGGTTATTTTTTGTTGATGACCGCTTCGGCTACACTTTTCGGCGCTTCTGAATAATGCTTGAATTCCATGGTATAAGTCGCACGCCCCTGAGTTGCAGAACGCAGTGACGTAGAGTAACCAAACATCTCCGCCAGCGGCACTTCCGCACGTATCACCTTAAGACCGGGCATGTCGTCCATGCCCTGTATCATGCCGCGACGGGATGACAAATCACCCACCACGTTGCCCATAAAATCCGCTGGCGTTTCCACTTCTACCGACATCATCGGTTCCAATAATACCGGGTTGGCTTTGCGCATGCCATCCTTGAATGCCATCGAGGCTGCCATTTTGAAGGCATTTTCGTTGGAATCCACGTCGTGATAGGAGCCGTCGAATAGCGTAACCTTGACATCCACCACCGGGAAACCCGCCAGCACGCCGTTGGGTAGAGTTTCGCGCAGGCCTTTTTCCACCGCCGGAATGTATTCACGCGGAACAGTTCCGCCCTTGATCGCATCAATAAACTCAAAGCCTTTGCCAGCATCATTCGGGGCCATCCTGAGCCAGACGTGACCATACTGACCGCGTCCACCGGACTGTTTGATGAATTTACCCTCAATCTCTACTGATTTCCTGATGGCTTCACGATAGGCCACTTGTGGTGCGCCAACGTTAGCTTCCACACCGAATTCACGCTTCATGCGGTCAACAATGATCTCCAGATGCAACTCTCCCATACCGGAGATGATGGTCTGGCCAGATTCCTCGTCGGTACGGACACGGAAGGATGGATCCTCCTGTGCCAGACGATTCAGGGCAATGCCCATTTTTTCCTGATCAACCTTTGTTTTTGGCTCCACTGCAACATGGATCACTGGCTCCGGAAATATCATCCGCTCCAATGTAATAATCTTGCTGGGGTCACACAATGTGTCGCCGGTAACGGCTTCCTTCAAACCCACTGCGGCGGCGATGTCACCAGCGCGCACTTCCTTGATTTCCTCGCGCTGGTTGGCATGCATCTGCAACAGCCGTCCAATACGCTCTTTCCGCCCCTTGATCGGGTTGTAGATGGTGTCGCCAGTAGCAACCACGCCAGAGTAGACACGGAAGAAAATCAACTGGCCAACATAGGGGTCAGTAGCAATCTTGAATGCCAGGCCGGCGAACGGTTCGTCATCGCTGGCATGACGTTCATCAGCTTCGCCATTTTCCTTCTCCCCATTGATTGCGTGGATATCCACCGGCGAGGGCAGGTAGTCAATCACGGCATCCAGCATGGCCTGTACGCCCTTGTTCTTGAATGCCGAGCCGCACAACATGGGTACGATTTCGTTATTGATAGTGCGCAAGCGCAAGCCTTGCTTGATGTCGGCAATGGACAAATCACCCTCTTCCAGGTATTTGTTCATCAGTTCTTCATTGGCTTCAGCCGCGGTTTCCAGCATTTTCTCACGCCATGTCTTGGCATTTTCCAGCAAGTCGGCGGGAATCTCGCGTTCCTCGAATTTCATTCCTTGAGTTGAATCGTCCCAGTAAATGGCTTTCATCTTCAACAGATCAATAACGCCTTCGAATTTTTCTTCCGCACCGATGGGTAACTGGACAGGCACTGGCTGGGCTTTCAGACGCGTCTGCATCTGCTCGTAAACGCGCATGAAATTGGCGCCCGCGCGGTCCATCTTGTTAACAAAGGCAAGGCGCGGAACCTTGTATTTATTGGCTTGACGCCATACGGTTTCAGTCTGGGGCTGTACCCCGCCAACCGCACAAAATACGGTACAAGCGCCATCCAGCACACGCAGAGAGCGTTCGACTTCAATGGTGAAGTCAACGTGGCCCGGGGTGTCGATGATATTGATGCGATGATCGGGGTAGTTATTTTCCATCCCTTTCCAGAAACATGTGGTGGCAGCAGAGGTAATGGTAATGCCGCGTTCCTGCTCCTGTTCCATCCAGTCCATGGTGGCTGCACCATCATGCACTTCACCAATTTTGTGCGATACGCCGGTATAAAACAGAATGCGTTCGGTGGTCGTGGTCTTGCCGGCGTCTATGTGCGCCATGATGCCGATATTCCGGTAGCGTTCGATGGGTGTTTTTCTTGCCACAGTATTTCAACCTTAAAATTTAAAACTGCCGTGACGTCAATAGCGTCACGGGATGAAAAGAAGGAAACGATATTTTTAACAATCGGGGAGCAGCTATTACCTCAGACTAGGAGCAAATCGCTGCGCTTCTTGTTCTCGCGCGCTGTTAAAACCGGTAATGCGCAAATGCCTTGTTGGCTTCTGCCATGCGGTGTACTTCCTCGCGTTTCTTGACTGCGCCGCCACGACCTTCCGCCGCTTCCGCCAATTCTCCGGCAAGACGTGCACCCATGGATTTCTCTCCACGTTTACGTGCGGCATCACGCAGCCAGCGCATCGCCAACGCATTGCGTCGGATCGAACGCACCTCGACGGGTACCTGGTAGTTAGCACCACCGACACGGCGGCTTTTCACTTCCACCATCGGTCGAACATTGGATAATGCCTGGGTGAATACTTCCACCGGATCTTTGCCGGTTTTCTTCTGGATCTGGTCCATGGCGCCATAAATAATCCGCTCTGCCACCGATTTCTTGCCACGCGTCATCAGGACATTGACGAATTTTGCTACCTCGGTATTGTGATACTTGGGGTCCGGCAAAATTTCGCGTTTCGGGACTTCTCTCCGTCTTGGCATTCTCTAACCTCAGTATTAAATTATAGTTTAGGTGTTTGTTCGATCTGGCAAACACACTAAGTTCATAGCTGTTCTTAAGCTGCTTTCGGTTTTTTGGCGCCGTACTTGGAACGGCTCTGTTTACGGTCTTTCACCCCGGCAGTGTCCAGACTGCCGCGCACCATGTGGTAGCGCACCCCCGGCAAATCCTTGACGCGACCACCGCGTATCAGTACCACCGAGTGTTCCTGCAGATTGTGGCCTTCACCGCCGATGTAGCTCGACACTTCAAAACCATTGGTCAGGCGAACCCGCGCCACCTTGCGCAGAGCCGAGTTCGGTTTTTTCGGCGTTGTGGTATACACCCGGGTGCAGACCCCACGCTTTTGCGGACTGTTGCCTAGCGCCGGAACCTTGCTTTTTACACGCCGTGCCGCGCGGGGCTTACGTACTAATTGACTGATTGTCGGCATTCCTGTTCCCTAAAAAAACCGGGACGGCGATATCACACTTCCGCCGTCCGTGTATGAATTGGTCAATTTTCTCGCCGAGCCAAGTATTCCTTGGGGCGACTAAAAAGACTGCGGATTCTATGGGGTTTATCCCCTCATGTCAAGGTTATCGCGCTGTTCAATATGGTCTGAGTTCGAATGAAATACATGTTTCTGCGGGGCATGAGTCTGAAGAGCGGTTTTGAGGCCGACCATCACATTGATGGCGCTCAACCAGGAGGTACAGATGCGCTATTTCATTTCCGCACAGAGCATGTTGTCAGCCACGCGATCCATGGCGGACTCATTCCAGAGCCTTTCGGCCGAGCCTACATACCAGCCAATACCTCTGCGACTGTTATGCCCATTGCGGCAGGGGTTGGACAGATTGTGACGCCAAGATCCCTCAGCATGGCCACTTTTTCTACGGCACTTTCACCCGCTGATGAAATGATGGCGCCGGCATGCCCCATGCGGCGACCTTCCGGTGCGGTCAAGCCCGCGATGTAGGCAATGAGCGGCTTGCTCATGTTTTCTTTGGCAAAAATACCGGCTTCGACTTCTTGTGGACCGCCTATCTCGCCGATCATGAGCACTATTTTGGTTTCGTTGTCTTCTTCAAATATTTCCAGAATATCGCGGTGTGAACTGCCATTGATTGGATCGCCACCTATGCCTACCGAGGTTGATATGCCAATGCCCAGCGCCGTCATTTGGTCGGCGGCTTCATAACCCAAGGTACCAGAGCGGCCGACTATCCCGACATGCCCTTGCATATAAATGTGTCCCGGCATGATCCCCAGCATCGCACGTCCAGGGCTGATGGTGCCGGCACAGTTGGGGCCGGTCAGTATCATTCTTTCTTTTTTAGGGAAGCGGCGCAGAAAATTCTTGACGGTCATCATGTCCTGTGTGGGGATGCCATCGGTAATTGCTACACAGTATTTAATGCCTGCATCAGCGGCCTCCATGATTGAGTCCGCTGCAAACGCAGGTGGAACAAAGATGATACTGGCTTCAGCCCCGACTTGTTGTACGGCTTTTTTTACCGTATTGAAGACCGGCAGCCCCAAGTGTTGCTGGCCACCCTTGCCGGGGGTGATGCCGCCTACGACATTGGAGCCGTAGTTGATCATGTCCTGTGCGTGGAAGGTACCGATTTTTCCGGTAAAGCCTTGCACAATAATGCGCGTACTCTTGTTAATTAGAATTGCCACCGTGTTCCCCTTTTTTTGCGACCATTTCATTACGTGCCTGGACAGCTTTCTCAGCCGCTTCCGCCAACGTTTCTGCCATGATGATGGGCAAGCCGCTTTCGGCAATAATCCGGCGGCCTTCCTTAACATTGGTGCCGGACAAACGCACAATCAACGGAATTTTCATATCAATATTCTTGACCGCATGCACCACGCCTTCGGCAATCCAGTCACAACGGTTAATGCCGGCAAAGATGTTGACCAGCATGGCTTTAACACCTTTATCGGCCAGTACCAGACGGAATGCTTTTTCTGTACGTTCAGCAGATGCGCCACCACCAACGTCAAGGAAATTGGCGGGCTCACCACCAGCCAGCTTGATCATATCCATGGTGGCCATAGCCAGGCCCGCACCGTTGATCATGCAGCCGATGTCGCCATCCAGCCCAACATAGCTCAATCCGTGTTCATCTGCCGCCACTTCGCGCGGGTCCACCTGTGTTTTGTCACGTAACTCAGCAATTTTGTGCCGCCGGAACAGGGCATTGTCATCAAAACCCATTTTTGCATCCAGCGCGATCAATTCGCCATTGCTGGTGGTAACCAGCGGATTGATTTCCAGCATATTTGCATCAAGATCACGCAACGCACGGTAGCAACCATTTATGGTTTTGACCGCCTGGTTTAGTTGTGCGGTTTCCAGGCCCAATGCAAAAGCCATTTTGCGCGCCTGGAAATCCTGCAGACCGACAGCAGGCTCGATATATATTTTTTTGATTGCTTCAGGATTGGTTTTGGCCAGCTTTTCAATTTCCATTCCGCCTTGCGCGGAGCCCACCATGACAATGCGTTCATGACTCCGGTCAATCAGGAAACAGAGATATAACTCCTTGGTGATGTCTGTTCCTGCTTCGATATACACCCTGGAGCAAACTTTGCCTGCTGGTCCGGTTTGATGAGTGATCAGCTTTTTACCCAGCAATTCTTCTGCGGCCGCTTCGACTTCATCATGCGTCCGGCAAATCTTGATACCGCCGGCTTTGCCGCGTGCGCCTGAATGAATCTGTGCTTTTACTACCCAGATATTGCCACCGATTTCCCTGGCACGCTGTATCGCTTCTGCGGGGCTGTAAGCCAGACCACCCTCAGCGATCTTGACACCATATTCCGCTAAAATCTCTTTCGCCTGATATTCGTGGATATCCAATGCTTCACCCTCGTCTATTGCATAAAAAATATAAAGAAAGGGCCGCTAAAGGCGGCCCCGGAGATTTCTGCCATCAACCTCTTGCAGCAATCGCTTCCGCTGTTCTTACGACATTGTTAGCCATTCTTTCTGAAGCCGCATCAATCAAGCGACCGTCTAACGCAGCCGCGCCCTTGCCTTGGGCAGCGGCTTCTTTCAATGCAACCAGGATACGCTGTGCTTTTTCAATTTCCGCAGGCGGCGGGGTAAACACCTCGTTTGCGAGCGCAACCTGTGATGGATGGATCGCCCATTTGCCTTCACAACCCAGTGCGGCAGCTCTTCTGGCCGCCAGTTTGTAGCCGTCAGGGTCCTTAATGTCGCCGAAAGGGCCATCAATCGGGCGCAGGCCGTAGGCGCGGCAAGCGACCGTCATGCGGCTGATGGCGGCGTGCCATTGATCGCCGGGATAATCAGGGTTGAGGCCGCCTATGTTGGTTGTTCTGGCACGGTTGCTGGCGGCATAATCAGCCACGCCGAAGTGCAATGCCTCCAGACGTCCCGAAGCGCCGTTGCGGGCGATGTCTTCCACATTGGCCATGCCCAGGGCCGTTTCGATCAGCGCTTCAATGCCGACTTTATTCTTTAATCCTTGCTGCATTTCCAGTTGGTTTAGCATGGCCTCAACCATGTACACATCGGAATAAACGCCCACTTTGGGAATCAGGATGGTATCCAGCTTGTGGCCGGCCTGTTCGATCAGATCCACCACATCACGCACCATGAATTGGGTGTCCAGACCGTTGATGCGCACCGAAAGGGTTACGCCATGTCCTTTCCAATCCAGATCATTGATTGCTTCGATGACATTCTTGCGTGCTTGTACTTTGTCATCCGGAGCGACTGCATCTTCCAGGTCAAGAAAAATGAAATCTACGCCGCTTTTCAGCGCTTTCTCGAACATGCCCGGATTCGACCCCGGAACTGCCAATTCGCAGCGCTGCACGCGTTGCACCGAGGCTGAATATAATGTATGACTCATTGTTTTTTCCCAGTTTGGGTTATTTGATGCGACAGTATCAATCGCAGTGTTTTGCTCTTCCAAGCTTGGATAGGGGAGAAAAGCAACTCATTACTCCACTTGAACAACCCGTCATTCTACTTTTGAAGACCATAATGTCAATTTTTACCTGCAGTTTCGTCGACATTTTTGGTAACAGTTGATCCCCAAGAGCAAGCTGCCATAAGCGAAAGGGGCGGCATGGGGAATTTTCGGGGGAATCGGGTGAAACGGATCGGATTCCGGGAAAGTCATCCGCTCTGATTTTAGCAGGCACCATTATGCGGTCACAATTCTCGCCTGCAAATCATGCGTGTCGGAGCCGGTAATTTCGACCTCGACAAATTCGCCAGTTTTTATATTCCCGGTATTTGCCAGGTATACCACGCCGTCGATTTCCGGTGCATCGGCAGCGCTGCGGGCAATGACTTGGTTTTTCCGGATTTCGTCCACTAGCACGGTCATGCGCTTGCCGATCTTGCGGGTAAGGCGTGCGGCGCTGATTTCTTCCTGTACTGCCATGAAACGGGCGCGGCGCTCCTCCTTTTCTTCTTCAGGGATGTGACCGGATAACGCATTCGCTGCTGCACCTGCCACCGGCGAATAGGTGAAACAGCCAACGCGATCCAGTTGCGCTTCCTGCAGGAATCCCAGCAGTTCCTCAAACTCCGCTTCAGTTTCACCCGGGAAGCCGACGATGAAAGTGCTGCGCAGCGTGATGTCCGGGCATATTGCTCGCCACTGCTGGATGCGTGAAAGATTGTTTTCGGCATTGGCAGGACGTTTCATCATTTTTAGAATGCGCGAGCTGGCATGCTGGAACGGCACATCAAGATACGGCAGGATTTTTCCTTCAGCCATCAGTGGGATCACTTCATCCACATGCGGATAGGGGTAGACGTAATGCAATCGCACCCAGGCATTGGCGTCATGCGCCAACTCACCCAAAGCGCGGACCAGTTCGGTCATGCGGGTTTTGATGGGCCTGCCTTGCCAGAAGCCGGTGCGATATTTCACATCTACGCCATAGGCGCTGGTGTCTTGCGAAATTACCAACAGCTCCTTGACGCCGGCTGCGAGCAGATTCTCTGCTTCCTGCATAATCTGATTGACTGGACGGCTGACCAGATCACCGCGCATGGAGGGAATGATGCAGAAAGTGCAGCGATGGTTACAGCCTTCGGAAATTTTTACATAAGCGTAGTGTTTGGGCGTGAGCCGGATTCCCTGAGGCGGGATCAGGCTGGTGTAGGGGTCGTGTGGCTGCGGCAGATGCGTATGTATCGCTGCCATGACTTCCGGCAAAGCATGCGGACCGGTGACTGCCAGCACTTGCGGATGAGCTTGTTTGACCACGTCACTTTTTGCGCCGAGACAACCGGTGACGATGACCTTGCCGTTTTCTGCCAGTGCTTCGCCGATGGCGTCCAATGATTCTTCCACCGCGCTGTCGATGAAACCGCAGGTATTAATCACCACCAGGTCGGCATCTGCGTAAGTGGGCGAGATGTCATAGCCTTCGGCGCGTAGCTGGGTGAGGATTTGCTCGGAATCCACCAATGCTTTGGGGCAGCCGAGCGAGACGAAGCCAACCTTGGGAACTGGATGTTTGAGAGAGGGCATGGGTTATGGATGAATGCGGAATTGTAAAAGTATCTGTTGTTACCGTAAGTTTGCCCGTTTAAGCGGTTCCCTAGTGACCAAAAAGACTGCCAGCCAGCCAAATGGAGCTGATGCCCAGCATGATCAACACGACCTGCTGGACGGTAGCCTTGATTTCGGGTCGCCGGTGCAGGCCTGGGATCAGATCGGACATCGCCACGTAGATCATGCTGGCTGCAGCCAGGCCCAGCAGCGACGGCAGGAGGTGATTCATGTCTTGCAGCATGAAGTAGGTCAGCATTCCGCCGATCAGGGTGGCAGCGCTGGAAAGTAAATTGAACAGCAATGCTTGCCGGCGGGTATAGCCAGAGTTGAGCAGAATCAGAAAATCGCCGGCTTCTTGCGGAATTTCGTGGGCAATAATGGCGATAGCGGTGACGATGCCGAGCTGCACGTCTACCATGAATGCCGCAGCGATGAGTATACCGTCGACGAAATTATGAAAGGTATCACCCAGCATGATCAGCATGCCGCTGCGGCCATGGTCGTGACTATGCGCAGCAGTGGCGGTGGTGGCGCCATGCAGAGGATCGTGGGCCTCGCATTCATCTATGTGGCAATGGCGCCACAGCACCAGTTTTTCCAGAATGAAAAACAACAGGATGCCGAACAGCACGGTGGCGGTGATTTGTGCTGGATTTCCCGAAAGCTCCAGCGCTTCCGGCAGCGCGTTGAGAAAAGCAGCCCCCAGCAGTGCGCCGATAGCGTAGGAGATCAGCATTTGCACCCACGAGACGCGTGTGTTGAGCGTCAGTGCGGCGGCAAACAACACGCTCAATAACCCCCCCAGCAGACTGGTGGTAATGATCCAGGCGAGAGTGGACATGAAAACGATTTGCGGAAAAATGCGGGATTATACGCTGTTGCTGGGTTCGAAATTTAGCTGATAGTCGTTATGCGGCCAGCCAGATCAACCCTGCCATCCGTCCGGTGCTGCCATCGCGGCGATAGGAAAAGAATCTTGCCGGGTCGCTGAAAGTGCATACGCCGCCGCCGTAAACCTCGGTCACACCCGCTTCTTTCAAGCGCTGTTGCGCCAGCAGAAAAATATCGGCAGACCATTTGCCGTTATCGCGAGCAGTGAAGGCGGAAGCAGATTTTTCGTCGTGCTCGATAAAGGTCTGGCGCACCTCTTCACCGACTTCAAAATGAGCGGGACCGATTGCTGGGCCGAGCCATGCCATGATTCGGGAGCTCTCTCCACCCATCTCCGCTAGGGTGCGTTCAATTACCCCTGCAGCCAGTCCACGCCAGCCGGCATGAGCAATCCCCACTGTCGATCCTGCGGCGTCGCACAGAAAAACCGGCAGGCAGTCTGCGGTAAGCACCGCACAGACAGTGCCAGGAAGCTGGCTGAATGCAGCATCGCTGCCGGCGCTGCAATCATAATCATCCGCGCAGACCGGCATCGTGCCGTGTACCTGTTTCAGCCAGCGGGGCTCGCCCGGCAGGATGCTGCGCAGCAGGGCACGATTCTGTTTGACGGCCGATGGCTCGTCACCTACGTGGTCCCCCAGGTTGAGGCTGGTATAAGATCCGCTGCTCATGCCGCCAGTGCGTGTGGTAAACAGCGCTCTGACATTGCGTGGCGCAGGCCAGTCGGGAGTGATCCAGTCATTCATGGCGGCGAATTTGTGCGAGTAAAATATTTGTCACGAATTGCTGCGACAATATTGTCGCAACGCCTGCAAGAGTTTCTCCATATCCTCGGGTAATGCGGCTTCCCATGTCATGGTTTTTCCGCTTTGCGGGTGCGTCAGCTCCAGTCTTTGTGCATGCAACGCTTGCCTTGGGAACCGGCTGAGCAGTTGCCCGATTTCTTGCGCAATTTTCTTCGGTTTGCCACCATAAACCGGGTCGCCTACCAGCGGATGGTCGAGGGAGTGCATGTGTACCCGAATCTGATGGGTGCGTCCGGTTTCCAGGCTGCATAGAAGCAAGGTGCAGCCGTCGAAATGCTCCAATACTCGATAGTGGGTGCGCGCCTCTTTGCCGCTGCTGGATACCGCCATTTTGGTACGCTGTATCGGATGCCGTCCTACCGGCGCATCTACCGAACCGTCATGGGAAACATGGCCCTGCACCAGTGCCAGATAATCACGTTTCACAGTGTGTTTCTGCAATTGCCGTACCAGACTGGTTTGTGCTTCCAGGGTTTTCGCTACCACCAGCAGGCCGCTGGTGTCCTTATCCAGCCGGTGAACAATACCCGCGCGCGGCACACCATCCAATTGCGGTGCATGGTGTAGCAGAGCATTCAGCATGGTGCCCTGCCAGTTGCCGCTGCCGGGGTGCACCACCAGTCCGGCAGGCTTGTTGACGACTATGAGCGCCTGATCTTCATAAACGATATCAAGCGGAATGGCTTCGGCAGCATGCGCACTCTCGGTGGGGTGGGGCTGCGGTTTGACCTGAATCTTCTCGCTACCCCAAACTTTTTGCTTGGGACTGGCCTCCATCCCATCCACACTGATCTGTTTCCCCACAATCCACGCCTGCAAGCGACTGCGGGACCAATCCGGCAGCAACTGCGCCAGAGCCTGATCAAGCCGCAGACCGGCGCAATCCTGGGGGATCGTCAGCGCGATGATGGTTGCAGCCGACTCAGGTAGTGTGGGCTTTGCGTTATAATAACCGGCAGATTTATTTTCGTTTTCCACAGAGTTCATCATGTCGCGTAGTTTAGCTTTATTCCTGCTGTTGCTGTTATCGGCATGCGGCTTGCTGCCAAAGAGTGCGGATCGTGAAGACCAGAAAAATTGGTCTGCGAGCAAGTTCTATTCCGAGGCTAAAACGGAATTAAACGACGGCAACTATGCAGCCGCCATCAAACTGTTTGAGTCCCTGGAAGCGCGCTACCCTTACGGACGCTATGCGCAGCAGGCGCAGCTTGAGGTCGCCTACGCGCATTATAAAGATAACGAGAAGGCTTCAACTATCGCTGCTGCCGACCGTTTCATCAAGCTGCATCCAAATCATGCCAATGTGGATTATGCCTATTATCTCAGAGGGTTGGCGAATTTCAACGATGACCTGGGGCTGATGGGTATCATCACGGAAATGATCAGCGGACAGGACATGAGTGAGCGTGACCCAAAGGCATCACGCGAATCGTTCGAGAATTTCAAGGAATTGGTCACGCGTTTTCCCAACAGCAAGTACACCCCCGATGCGGTGCTGCGCATGAAGTATCTGGTTAATATGGTGGCCATGCTGGAAGTGCATGTGGCGCGCTATTACATGAGACGGGGTGCCTATGTTGCCGCGGTTAATCGCGCTCAGGTTGCGTTGAAGGATTACCCGCAGACTCCGGCTACGGAAGAAGCCTTAGCCATCATGGTGCAGGCATATGATGCGCTGGAGATGAATGACCTGCGCGATGATGCTGATCGTGTGATGAGAAAGAATTTCCCCAATAGCCGCTATCTCGCTGATTCACCCGTGACCGACGACAAGCCATGGTGGAGGCTATTGTGGTAGCTGGGGGAGTTGTGACTGGGGCGCCACCGCCAGCCAGATCATCTGCGCTCAGCCCGAATAGGTAGTTACGCGTCACCTTCTTGCAGGCGGATGGCCAAAACATCACATTTGGCATGATGCAACACGCCATTTGCCGTTGAGCCCAACAATAACGCAAGACCATGGCGTCCGTGCGAGCCGACAATGATTAAATCGATCTGTTCCTGCCCGGCCATCTGCACAATCTCCTGTCCGGGTACACCCCAGACCATCCGGCGGCGGGATACGTCTATGCCCAACTGATCACCAAGTTGCATCAGCCTGGACTTTTTTTCCTCCAGCAACGCATAGGATGAGTCCTCATCCAGGGGAATCCCTGTTCCGTAAGCCATATCGGGCATCGGGATATTATCCACCACATGAATGATGCTCAGTCTGGCGTCGCATATTTCCGCCAGACGCTTGGCTCTGCTGGCGACATAATCACCGTGCGCCGAGAAATCCGCCGCCAGTAGAATATGCTGATAGTCACCCATCATTTTTCCTGGGCAGAGAGTGAAGAATCTTCCCAACCCTCGGTCTGTCTATATCACAACAAACCATAAACAAGCGCAGCCAGCAGGCCGCCGATGATGGGGCCAACAACCGGAATATAGGCATAACCCCAATCGCTGTCCCGCTTATTGGGTATGGGCAGAATGGCGTGCATAATGCGCGGCCCCAAATCACGGGCTGGGTTGATCGCAAACCC
>JAYUYT010000074.1:0-28521 GCA_043752345.1 Nitrosospira sp. | reverse complement strand
CCCGGCTGCGCCACCCCCCTTTTTCAAAGTGGGGTTTGATGTGTGATCCTGTCTACCCAGATCCCCTCCTTTTTTCAAAGCGGGGTTTGACGTGTGATCTTGTCTACCCAGCCCCCCCCCTTTTTCCAAAGTGGAGTTTGAGGTGCGCTCCTCCTCTGTCCGCAGAACATTTCCAGCAACTCCCCCCTTTGCAAAAGGGGGGCTGGGGGGGATTTTCATCGGTCGTCCCGTCTCCTGCATCCACACAAAACTCGCCAGCGTGGGAAAGCGCACCGTCGGGTGAATGCTGCCATCGGCATTAAACATCGGCTCGCCCAGCCACAGAAAGCGGAAACCGCCGCCGCCCTGCCAATTCACCGCTTCTGAGATACCGCCCTGCTCGCCCTCGATCACCTTTTGCATACGCGGCAGGCAATGCGTCGCGGCATGTTCGCCCATCTCGATGCCGATGTAACGCCGCCCCATCTTGTGCGCCACAGCAGCGGTGGTGCCGCTGCCGAGGAAGCTGTCGAGAATGAGATCGCCAGGATTAGTTGCAATGCCAAGCACTCTCGCAATCAACCGTTCAGGTTTCGGTGTACCGAAGACATCGGCAGAAAATAGAGCGACAATTTCCTTCTTCGCCTCTTGCGTATGACCAACTTCATCATGCTGCCACACTGTTTGAGGCACAACTCCATCGCGCACATCACTCAGAAAACGTTTGAATCTGGGCTGATTACTTCCATTTACACCCCACCAAATTCGATTGTCCGCATCCAGTTCGAGGAAACGTTCTTTTGAAATAGTCCAATATCGTCCATGAGGTGGGCCAGAAATTTCTTTTCCGCTTGGAGTGGTAATTGGGTACTGCCCAAGGGAGTAAAAGTTACGAGCAGATAGATCGCTTGATGTCCAGATTCCTCGAACATCACCATCTGGATTTTTATACGTGGAGTCTGATTTTTCAGTTCGTGGCAACAAATTCCTTGACCAGTCACCTTTCGTCTTCGCATAAACCAACAAGTGATCGTGAGAATCAGATAAGTGAATTGCAGTACTGTTTGGCGAAAATCGTTTCTGCCAAACCACATTCGCCACGAAATTCTGCCGCCCAAACACCTCATCCATCAACACCTTCAGGTAGTGCCCTTCGTTGTCGTCTATCGTCACCCAGATGCTGCCGTCCTCGGCCAGCAGTTCGCGCAACATTACGAGGCGCGGATACATCATCGACAGCCACTGGCTGTGTTCGAGGTTGTCATCGTAATGCTCGAACGCGCTCCGGGTGTTGTACGGCGGGTCGATGAAGATGCACTTCACGCGGCCGCGATAGAACGGCAGCAGCGCCTTGAGCGCATCGAGGTTGTCGCCCTGGATCAGCAGGTTGTCCGCGTTGCCGTCGCCGTGTTCGGACACGGGCTCGAGCACGCGGTACGGCACTTTATCTGCAACAGTCAGCGCCTCGGCGCGGTTGAGCCAGTCTAGCGTAGGCATGGGTTAACGGCTCTCAATTGCTGCATCATTTTTCTTTCGGTATGCCATGCTCGGTGAAGGCGTAAAGTGCCGCCCGGTGAACGCCGCCGCAGCAACACCAAAGCGTGCAGCCAGCGCCCTGGCTTGCCGCACGTTGATCTTGCGTTTGCCGCTTAATATCTCGCTAACTCACACCTACGCCGCCAGCGGTTGATAATGCTGAATACGGGACAGCACATCGCCAAGTTTATCTTTGGCCATCTCGGTGTCGTAACGCGCCTGGCCGCGCAGCCAGTAGCCCTCAGTCAATCCAAAAAACTTGCATAGCCGTAAGTCGGTATCTGCCGTAATAGCACGATCACCATGCACGATTTGGTTGATGCGCCGCGGCGATACGGCAATAGCCTTGGCTAGCGCGTATTGGGTGATACCCATCGGTTTCAAAAATTCTTCCAGCAAAATTTCGCCGGGGTGGATCGGGGTTGGTTTCATGGTTAAACCTCCTCAGTGATAATCTACAATCTCAACATCTAGCGCGTTGCCATTTTCAAACCGGAAACACACGCGCCACTGGTCGTTAACGCGGATGCTCCATTGACCTTTGCGGTCGTCTTTCAATGCTTCAAGCCGGTTACCCGGCGGAATTCGTAAATCCTCGACACAACCTGCCCAATCCAGTTGCTCTAACTTGCGACGCGCGACTCGTTCGATATTGGCGAAGCGTGGCGCACGTTCACGTTTAAACAGGGCTTCAGTGACTTTGCAATTGAAGGATGCAATCCTGCCAGGATGATAACGCATTGCGTTAATAGCGTAAAGAAGCCCTAAATAAGCTTTAGGACTCCGAATCTGGTGTCTCGGGCCACTTCGATGACTTGGCTGTCGTTTTTGGGCAGCCTAGTCAGATATGGCTAGTAGTTCCACCAGGCTCATGACAGGCATGGCCCGCTCCACCGCGCATTGAGAAAGCCAAACGGTAACTCACCGTATTCCCAGCAATGCGGCAATCTTGGCGCGCACCTCGACCAATTCATCAGTCGATATTTTTCCTTTCGGCGTGGCTTTACGGGCACGCCAATCGAGATTTTTGACTTGATCGGACAGCACTGCAGCGCTGACACCTTCAGCATGAATGATGACTTCAAACGGATAGCCTTTTATCTGGATGGTCATCGGGCAGCACACCATGGTGCCGGTTTTGCTGTTATAGGCGGCTGGGCTGAGTACCAGCGCGGGACGGTGCCCGGCTTGTTCGTGTCCGGCCTGCGGCGAGAATTCCAACCAGACAATATCGCCCGCATCCGGCACAAAGCGGCGCGCCATTACCAGACTTCCTTGCCGACCGGCACACCCGTGTCGATAGCCCCATGCAGGTTCTTGCCGGTGATGCCGCCCAGCAGTTCGTCCAGTTTGAATTCTTTGCGGCGGATCGGCTCGATGATGATGCGTCCCTGTTCCTCGCGCACTTCAACGGGTTGATCCAGAGCAACATGTGCTGCCGCCATGATCGCAGCCGGGATGCGCACCGCTGCGCTGTTGCCCCATTTTTTTACAATGACTTCCATGATACCTGTCTCCCGTAATTCGACTATTGGCAGCTTAAGAGTCCGCGCAACATGTGTCAACATTGTTTATACATACCAAGTTGTCCGCCCTGCAACCGGGAAATGAACATCAGTACACCACATCATGATCGCCCACATTCAGCGGAATGATCTCTTCACCCTGAATCAGCAGCTCCAATGTGATGCGGTAAGAAAGATTGATGGAAACCGAATACAGCCCGTGCAACCTGCCACTCAGAGGATGCAAACGCAGTGAGGGATGATGCGGGTTCATCTCCAGCAATTGCAGTGTCTTGAGGTATTGTCTTTCCAGTTCCGGATGGCGTTTGAGAAAACGCGCGGCGCGTTTGTTGTATTGCTCGGTGAATATCAACCGGAAGCTCATGCGGTAGACTTCTTCACCCGCTTGACATGCGCCGCCGGCGACTCCTGCACAAAGCGCCCAGCCGCGATATCGGCACGCGTTTCGGCCAACGCCGCTTCCAGTTCGCACTCGCGCAGGTAGTGATATTGTGCTATCTCCATCACCACGAAGCGATCTTTGCCACGCACCGAGACTATCGCTTCTGACCGTTCCGCCAGCACGGCCTCGATGGCAGCGACACCTTTGGTTTTCAGATCATTGGCAGTCAGGCTGGACATGATTTATCTCTCCTTGCAGTATTTCAGTACGCTTAATAGTACGCTAGATAGTGCGATCAATCAAGCGCTCGATTGCGTTACTCCATCGCGGGCAACTTGCGACATTTCATTTCCAGCCGGGTGATTTGTCTGGAAACGCGGCATAATTGCGGCATTAGCGCGAAGAATTCTCACGGGAATTGCACTGCAAATTAGCTGGAATAAGCCATGTCTCAACCCACCCTTCCCGCACCCCCTGACGGTAGCATGAGTCCCAAGGCCTGGTATCAAGGTATCTGCGCTTTGCCGGGTTTCGTGCATGATGCCGCGCAGACCGCCGCGATTGATGAGCTGGATGTGTTGTGGCATCAGTTGGTCGAGTTTAAATCCAGGCGCAATCGTTTTCTGGGCCATAGCCTGCTCAGCCCGGAGGTACCCAAGGGTCTGTATCTATGGGGTGGGGTCGGACGCGGCAAGACTTTTTTGATGGATGCGTTTTATGCCTGCCTGCCATATCACCGCAAACGCCGCATTCACTTCCACAATTTTATGGCCGAGGTTCATCACGGGATGAAGCTGCTGGCCGGGGAAGATGATCCGCTGATCGCCCTATCCGGCAGGATCGCACTATCTACTCGCTTGCTGTGCCTGGACGAGTTCCACGTCGATGACATCGCTGATGCGATGATACTGGGGCGGTTGGTAGAGGCGCTGTTCGAACGTGGCGTGGTACTGATCACCACCTCCAACTATCCACCCGATGGTCTGTATCCAAACGGCTTGCAGCGGCAGAATTTCCTGCCCGCCATCGAACTGCTCAAGCGCAAACTGAAGGTATTGCACATGGATAGCGGCCATGATTACCGCCTGCGGACGGCGGCCCGTGAGCCACTGTTTCTGGTGGCTGACGATGCTGATGGCGCGGCCGCGAACGAGACGTGCCTGGATGAGTGGTTTGAACGGATATCCGCCGGAACGCGGCGTGATGAACAGCATGTCGAAGTACGGGGCCGTCTGATTCCGGTGAAAAGGATCGCGCGCAACGCAGTGTGGTTCGAGTTCAAGGAGTTATGCGGCGGTGCGCACGCGCAGGAAGATTATCTGGAGATCGCCCACCGCTTCCCTACGGTGTTTTTGTCGCATATCCCGCACATGACCGCAGAGCATGCCGACGCGGCACGGCGCTTCACCTGGTTGATCGATGTGCTTTACGACAACAATGTCAGACTGGTAGCTTCAGCGGTGGCCACGCCGGATGAGATCTATGTCGAGGGCGTGTTGTCTGGCGAGTTTTCCCGCACCATCAGCCGTTTGTCCGAGATGCAGACTCGGCGTTATCTGCAATTGCCGCATCATTCTGAGAACGTGACGCTGTAAGCGTGCTTGGTATCTATCTAGAATAATTCTTATATTAAATTGGTGGCATGGCGGTGAATACCATAACTGGCGGAAGCGGTGAGATTCGAACTCACGGTAGAGTTGCCCCTACGGCAGTTTTCAAGACTGCTGCCTTAAACCACTCGGCCACGCTTCCCTTCTTGCTGTTCTTCGACTTCAACTCCCCTACGGCAGTTTTAGCTCCGGCATAACGCACTGCGTGCATGAGCCTCGCTAGCGCAGGCTTCCGCATGCGCCAAGACTGCTGCCTTAAACCACTCGGCCACGCTTCCCTTCTTGCTGCTCTACGACTTCAACTCCCCTACGGCAGTTTTAGCTCCGGCATAACGCACTACGTGCATGAGCCTCGCTAGCGCAGGCTTCCGCATGCGTCAAGACTGCTGCTGAACCGCTCCATACCCCGGAAATCAGCTTGGAATAATACCTTTTTGAGGCTGGCTTTGCCAGCAGACTGCCCGTTATCCTTTATTTAGATTGCAACTTTTTGCTAATATGAGTAGTCTTATGCGTTGTACAGTTCATCAACCAAGGAGGCATGATGCAACCTGAACTAAGATATTCGAACCAAAATGCAGCCGGCGGACTTGCGGTTGAGCGCAACAAGGTTCTGCGCAATACCTATGGAATGCTGGGCCTGACCATGATCCCAACAGTGATTGGCGCGATGATCGGCATGAGCACCAATTTCTCTTTCCTCGCCCAGTCCCCGATCATGGGGCCACTGGTGATGCTGGCGGTGATGATCGGCCTGATGTTTGGCGTCAGCGCCACGCGTAACAGCGTGATGGGGATCGTCCTGCTGTTTGTATTTACTTTCGTCGCCGGCTGGTGGCTGGGACCGATGTTGCAATACGCGCTGCATTTCAACAATGGCGCGCAACTAGTTGGTATCGCTGCGGGCGGAACCGGGGCCATCTTCCTCACCCTGGCGACAGTTGCCACCGTAACCCGTAAGGATTTTGGTTTCATGGGCAATTTCCTGTTCGTGGGCCTGGTGATGTTGGTACTTGCTTCGGTTGCCAACCTGTTCTTCGCCATGCCGGCCGCTTCGCTTGCCATCTCGGCAGTAGCGGTGTTGCTGTTCTCCGGCTTCATCCTGTTTGACGTCAGCCGTATCGTCAACGGTGGCGAAACCAACTATGTCATGGCAACGATGGGCATTTACCTCAGCATCTACAACCTGTTCATGAGCCTGTTGCATCTGCTGCTGGCGTTCTCGGGCGAGAAAGACTGACGCTGCGAACGTTACTGCTACAAAAGGGCGGCTGGTGACAGCCGCCCTTTTTTATTTCCGCTTAGTTCTTCTCGAACAGCGCCATCGACTCGACATGCGTGGTGTGCGGAAACATGTTCACCACCCCCGCCGCTTTCAGGCGATAACCTTTGGTATGCACCAGCACCGCCGCATCCCGCGCTAGTGTGGCGGGGTTGCAGGAGACGTACACGATGCGCTCAGGTGCCGCTTGTCCCTCAGCCAGTGAATTGACTACGGCAAATGCGCCGTCACGCGGCGGGTCGAGCAGCATTTTGTCGAATGCCCCTTGCCCTTGCAGCCACGTTGCGCTGGCTTCGAACAGATTGGTTTCAATAAATTGGGTATTGGCTGACAGCCGATTGCGCTCGGCGTTCTCTGCCGCGCGTCGCACCATGGTTGCACTGCCTTCGTAACCTATCGCTTGCGCTCCGCGCCGCGCCATCGGCAAAGTGAAATTGCCCAGCCCACAGAAAAAATCGGCGATGCGCTCCCCCGGCTGCGGGTCAAGCAGACTCAGGGTGCGCCGTACCAGTATCCGGTTCATCGCGGGGTTGACCTGAGTGAATTCGGTGGGGTGAAACGGCATGACGATATCGAATTCCGGCAGGACATAATTCAGTTCCGGCGCATCCAGCGGATAAAACGGATAAGCCGTCTCCGGTCCTTTGGTCTGCAGGAAAAACTGGACCGTGTGTTGCGCGGCAAAAGCCTTGAGCAAGACTTCATCCTGTGCGCTGAGAGGATCCATGATGCGCAATACCAGCACATCCACCTCCTCCCCCAGCGACACTTCCACTTGCGGCAGCCGCTCGCGGAGCGACAGGCTGCCGATCAGTTCCCGCAGCGGCATGATCAGCGCAGAAATGCGCGGCGGCATGATTTCGCACGACTGCATGTCGGCGACAAAACTGCTGCGCTTTTCGTGAAAGCCCACCAGCACGCCGCCTTTTTTGGCGACATAGCGCACCGACATGCGCGCGCGATAACGATAACCCCAGGCTGCTCCATACACGGCGGGCAGGATCAGTTCTGGCTCAACCTTGCCGATGTGCTTGAGGTCGCCTTCCAGAATGCGCTGTTTTGCCGCGACCTGGGCGCGCGCATCCATGTGTTGCAGGCCGCAGCCGCCGCACACGCCGAAGTATCTGCACTGCGGGGTCACGCGTGCCGACCCCGGCTTGAGTATCTTCCCCACCTGCGCCAGTTCGAAATTTGATTTCTTGCGGTACGGGCTGTAGGTGACCACTTCACCCGGCAGCGTGCCTTCAATGAAAATGACTTTGCCTGCGGCGTGAGCAACGCCGCGGCCTTCCTGATCCAGGGATTCGATGGTGACGGGAGCGATCATCTTGTGCCAGGCGGGGATAACTGCGATCGGGGGGGTGGGCGGACTCGCCCGGTTACTGCCACTGAGCGAGAAATTCCTGCCAGTGGGGTTCGGCAGACTTGCCCAGGGTGGTGCGTACCAGCTCGCATTCATGTTGATATTGTTCGCTGTTCAATATGCCGCGCATCAACTGGAAGCGCAAATACACCAGGTAAGTATTCACCACATCGGTTTCGCAATAATTGCGGATGGCGGCGATCTCGCCGTTCTGGTACGCGCCCCACACCTGCGAACCGTCCATGCCCAGCTTGCCGGGCAAACCCATCAGCCGGGCCAGATCATTCAGCGGCGCATTGGCGCGCGGCTGATACAGCGCCAGCAGATCCATCAAATCTAGATGGCGCGTATGGTAGCGGCTGAGATAATTATTCCACTTGAACTCCCGGTCATCCTCGCCCATTTCCCAGTAACGCCGTGCCTGGATGCCGTGCACCAGGCTGCGGTAATGCAGCACCGGCAGATCGAAGCCGCCGCCATTCCATGAAACCAGTTGCGGCGTGTATTTGTCGATGCCTTCGAAAAAACGCCGGATCAGTTCCGCTTCGGTATCCTCCGCAGTTCCTAGCGACCAGACGCGAAAATCGTTTTTGTCGCGCAGTGCGCACGAAATCGCCACCACCCGCTGCAAGTGCAGCGGCAAAAAATCGCTGCCGCTAGTCTGGCGACGCGACTGAAACGCCATCTCGGCCACCTCAGCTGCGGCCAGCTCCGCACCCAGATCGTTGAGTTTGCGCAACCCCTCGATATCGGGCACGGTCTCGATGTCGAACACCAGCACTGGCGTCATGTACTGTTCTCCAATTGCGTCTGCAGATGAATCTGCAGTGCTGCTTGCCGGCACATGCGTTCTGCCGTGTTCATGCGGCAAAGACTCCGGTAGATAAATAACGGTCGCCACGATCGCAGACGATAAAAACGATTACCGCATTTTCAACTTCGGCGGAAATCCTGAGCGCCATTGCCAGTGCACCACCGGATGAAATTCCGGCAAATATCCCCTCCTCGCGCGCCAGCCGCCGGGTCATATCTTCGGCTTCGGTCTGCGACACCAGCATGATGCGATCCACCTGTGCAGGATCGTAGATTTTCGGCAGGTAGGCTTGCGGCCATTTGCGGATGCCGGGAATCTGGGCGCCCGCCTCCGGTTGCACGCCGATGATCTGGATTGCGGGATTCTTTTCCTTGAAGTATCTGCCGCAACCCATGATGGTGCCGGTAGTGCCCATGCTGCTGACAAAGTGGCTGATCTGCCCGGCGGTATCGCGCCAGATCTCGGGTGCAGTGCCTGCATAATGCGCCAGCGGATTATCCGGATTGGCAAACTGATCGAGGATGATGCCGCGTCCCTCATCGCGCATGCGCGCTGCCACATCGCGCGCTTGCTCCATGCTGCCCTGTTTTGGCGTCAGCACGATTTCCGCACCGAATGCGCTCATCGATTGCCGCCGTTCGATGCTGAGATGCTCCGGCATCACCAATAGCATGCGATAACCCATCACTGTCGCTGCCATCGCCAAGGCAATACCGGTATTGCCGCTGGTGGCTTCGATCAACGTATCCCCCGGCTTGATCTCGCCGCGCGCCTGCGCGCGTGAAATCATCGACAACGCCGGACGATCCTTCACCGATCCGGCCGGGTTGTTGCCTTCCAGCTTGGCGAGAATGACATTGCCGGTTTTCCCCGGCAAGCGCTTGAGCTTGACCAGCGGGGTATTGCCGACAAAATCTTCGATGGTTTTGAACATAGTGGTGCAATTCATTAAAGGTGGTGAATTATCGCACATGCGCTCGGGATTGAAACGCCACCAACACCGCGATCAGCCACAAAAAACCCCGGGGTCAGCCGGGGTTGTTATACGAATACGTGAAATTACTTGGCAACTGGTTTTTTCTCCTGCTTGACCGCGGGCTTGTCTTCTTTCTTGCCGGATTTATCCTCTGGCTTGGCAGCGGGCTTATCCTGCTTGCTGACCGTGCTGGCACCGCTGACCATGGCATCCTGACGCAACTGCTTGATGATGCCGGGACCAATGCCTTCGACTTTTTCCAGATCATCGACTGATTTGAACGCGCCGTTCTTGTTGCGATAGTCGATGATCGCCTTGGCCTTGCCGGGACCAATGCCTTGCAGAGTCTCAAGCTCAGCCTGGGTGGCGGTATTGATGTTGACGCCTGCGTGGACGACAGTGGTCAACCCAAACAGTGTGACAATGAGCAATAACAATTTTTTCATGATCTCTCCTCGAGGTTGGATGTAAGCGATGGAAAAATAAAGTTTGCTGTTACCCGACAGTTGCAAGGCATCATTCGCCGCATCCAGCATTACTGGGAATGCCTCACCCGATCTGTCATTTTCAGTGTAGTTGAGGTCATGAAATTTGCTGAGACAATACGAATTGCTGCAGGCACAGCAACGATCAGACAGACAAGAAGGGAACTCTGTAGGGGTGTGAGGCCACCCCTGGTAGGGAATAACTATGTTGCAATTTCAGCATGCAAGCGCCGCAACATCCCCAGCGGGTCGGGTGCCTGCGTGATGGGCCTGCCTATCACCAGGTAATCCGCGCCGTTTGCCATCGCCTGGCGTGGCGTTGTCACCCGCTGCTGGTCGTCCACGGCAACATCCGGCGGACGGATTCCCGGCGTGACCAGACAGAAATCTTCTCCCATCATCTGTCTGAGCCGTGCAGTCTCCAGCGCAGAGCACACGACGCCATCCAGTCCGCACGCACCAGCCAACCCGGCCAGCCGCTGCACCACGGCTTCCGGCTCGCCGCTCAGGCCGATGTCGGCCAGATCATCTCGTCCCATGCTGGTGAGCAGGGTCACGGCGATGAGTCGGGTTTTCCCCGGTGGCAACGCTTCGCGCGCGGCAGAGAGCATTTTTCTTCCGCCGAGCGCATGCACGTTCACCATCCATACGCCCAAACCTGCCGCTACCTTGCATGCACTTGCCACGGTGTTGGGAATATCGTGAAATTTCAAATCGAGAAAAACTTCAAAGCCCTTGCACATCAACTGCTCCACCAACTGCGGCCCGGCCGCAGTAAACAGCTCCTTGCCTACTTTCACCCGGCAGAGCTGCGGGTCAAGCTGCGCTGCAAGCGCCAGTGCCGGTTCTGCGGCGGGAAAGTCGAGTGCGACGATAATGCGTGGATCGTTCATGCGGTCGGCGACCTTACTTCAACCTGTTGTCGACAGCGAAGGGAGGTTCATGCTCGTTCGTAGCTGGATACTTTTTTTTCAATGCGGCAATTTCGCGTCTTTGCCTGAATATTTTCCCCAGGCATGCCAGCACGCCTATCGCCACACCCAGAGTGAAGAAGACCAGCAATATCAGCATCAGCGGCGCTTGCCATTCATAGCCAAAATAATATTGCAGCTTCACGGTGTCAGCGTTCTTCACGGCAAAACCGAGCAGCAACAGGAACAATACAATACGCACGAACCATGTCAGATAATGCATGATTCACCCTAATCCAAGGTCAAAAAAAAGGCAGCGAGATCTTGCGACCTGCTGCCATTATATTCATCTTTCTGTCTGTAATTCGTATCAGTTCTTATGATCTACCCGCTCGCGCAGTTCCTTGCCAGCCTTGAAATGGGGCACATATTTTTCTGGCACCCGCACCTTTTCTCCTGACTTCGGATTGCGGCCCAAACGCGGCGGGCGATAATTCAGATCGAAACTGCCAAACCCACGAATTTCGATACGCTCCCCCTGCAGCAAGCTCTGGGCCATGGCATCGAGTATCATTTTCACCGCCAGTTCGGCATCCTTCGCTACCAGTTGCGGATAACGGGCTGCAAGCCTGGAGATTAATTCAGACTTCGTCATGAGCATCCTCTATTGTTCAGTATTTTTAACGTCCATCTTGGCTTTGAGCAGCGCCCCCAGGCTGGTGGTTCCGGAGCTGGGCGGGCTTTCGGTCGTAACCTTCTGCATTGCGTCGGTTTCCTCCGACATGTCTTTAGCCTTGATGGAAAGATTAATGCCACGGTTCTTGCGATCAACGTTGATGATCATCGCCTCAACCACATCGCCTTCCTTCAGGTGAGTGCGAATATCCTCGACCCGATCACGCGATACTTCAGATGCACGCAAGTAACCTTCAACATCGTTGTCCAGCGCAATCACTGCGCCCTTGGCGTCCATAGACTTGACCGTGCCCTTGACGATGCTGTTCTTGTCGTTGACCGAGACGAAGCTGTTGAATGGATCCCCTTCCAGCTGCTTGATACCCAGCGAAATGCGCTCGCGCTCAACATCAATCGACAAGACCATCGCTTCCAGTTCATCGCCTTTCTTGTAATTACGCACCGCTTCCTCGCCCGGCTGATTCCAGGAAAGATCGGATAGGTGTACCAGCCCGTCTATACCGCCCAGCAGTCCGATAAATACACCAAAGTCGGTAATGGATTTGATCTGCCCCTGCACCTTGTCGCCCTTCTTGTGGTTGATGGCAAAGTCTTCCCAAGGATTCGGCTTGCACTGCTTCATGCCCAGCGAAATACGACGGCGCTCTTCATCAATCTCCAGAATCATCACTTCCACTTCGTCGCCCAGTTGCACCATCTTGGAAGGATACATATTCTTGTTGGTCCAATCCATTTCGGACACATGCACCAGTCCTTCTATGCCCTGTTCGATTTCAACGAATGCGCCGTAATCGGTCAGATTGCTGACTTTGCCAAACAGACGGGTACCCTGTGGATAGCGCCGGGAGAGACCCACCCATGGATCTTCGCTCAGTTGTTTCATTCCCAGCGAAACGCGGTTTTTTTCCTGATCGAATTTGAGCACTTTGGCGGTGACTTCATCACCAACGTTGATCACTTCAGAAGGATGCTTCACCCGCCGCCAAGCGAGATCGGTTATGTGCAGCAGGCCGTCTATCCCGCCCAGGTCAACGAACGCGCCATAATCGGTGATGTTCTTGACGATACCCTTGACCACTGCTCCTTCCTGCAGGTTTGCCAGCAACGACTGGCGATCTGCGCCCTGGCTTGCTTCCAGCACTGCGCGACGTGACACCACTACATTGTTGCGCTTGCGGTCAAGCTTGATAACCTTGAATTCCATTTCCTTGTTTTCGTACGGCGTGGTGTCCTTGACCGGACGGATATCCACCAGCGAACCGGGCAGGAACGCGCGTATACCGTTAATCATTGCGGTCAGACCGCCCTTGACCTTGCCATTCACCATGCCGCTTACGATGGCGCCGGTTTCCATGGCCTTCTCCAGATCGTGCCATGCAGTCAGGCGCTTGGCCTTGTCGCGCGACAGGCGGGTTTCGCCGTAACCATCTTCCAGTGCCTCGATTGCGACGGTAATGAAATCACCAGGCTTGACCTCGATCTCGCCTTTGTCATTCTTGAATTCTTCAACGGGGATAAAACTTTCGGATTTGAGTCCTGCGTTCACGACTACGATGTTGTAGTCAACACGCACAACTTCGGCGGTAATTACTTCGCCTATGCGCATTTCCTGGCGCGTGAGACTTTCTTCAAACAGTGCGGCGAAACTTTCTGGGGAACTGGTTGCGGGGGAAGCGGTCGTCATTGTAAAAAATACCTGGTTTGAAATCCCGCCCAAAACAATCATCTGGCGGGGTTAATTAGTTAATCAAATTGCCTGAATACACGGTCGGTTTTGCTCCCTGTCTGTCGAACAAGGGCGCTGCACCACACTATGGTAATCAAACAGCCTTTGCGCAAATTTCAGCATACTGTCTCAATACCTCATCCACCGCCTGGGTGATGTTGAGCGAGGTCGTGTCCAGCAGGCTTGCATCTGCGCCCTGTTGCAAGGGTGCCACGCTGCGATTGCTATCGCGCGCGTCGCGCTCCTGAATATCCTGCAAAAGGGTGGAGATATTAGCATCTATCCCTTTCTCCATCAACTGTTTATAGCGCCGCTGCGCGCGCGTCTCGGCACTGGCGGTCAGAAAAATCTTGAGGATCGCGTCGGGAAACACCACCGAGCCCATGTCACGGCCATCCGCCACCAGGCCGGGAAACTGACGAAATGCCCGCTGCCGCTGCAATAGCGCCATTCTAACTTGAGGATAGGCAGCGATTCTGGAAGCCCCGTTGCTGCACGCCTCGGCGCGAATTGCATCGGCGACATCCGCACCTTGCAGCAGAATCTTTGCACCTGCAAAAACGACCTCAAGATCTCTGGCAATGTCAGCCAGTGCTGTCTCGTCGGTCAGATCAACCCCTGCGCGCATGGCCGCAAGCGCTACCAGACGATAAAGTGCGCCGCTGTCGAGATAATGAAACCCCAGCTTTTCCGCCGCCCGCTGTGCCACCGTACCCTTGCCGGAAGCGGAAGGGCCGTCAATCGCAATAACCGGAATATTCTTCATATTCATGCCTGACCTCAATATTTACACGCGTAATACCATGCCAAATCAGGCTTTGACTATTGTCGCAAATTTCTCGAAATAATCTGGAAAAGTCTTGGCCACACAATTCGGATCGTTGATGCGCACCGGCGTCCCCAATGACACCAGCGAGAAACACATGGCCATGCGATGATCGTCGTAAGTATCAATCGCCGCATGCGCGACAAGCTGTGCCGCCGCCGGCGTAATGCGCAGAAAATCCGCCCCTTCTTCCACCGTCGCGCCCAGTTTGTGCAGTTCCTTGGCCATCGCCGCAAGCCGGTCGGTTTCCTTCACCCGCCAACTGGCGATATTACGCAGCACGGTGACACCGTCGGCAAACAAGGCCACCACTGCCAGCGTCATGGCGGCATCGGGGATATGATTGCAGTCAAGATCTATTGCCCGGAGCCGCCCTGATTGCGGTGCACATGCCTCGATCCAGTTATCTCCCAAGGTGATGCCTGCCCCCATTTTTTCCAGCGCTGCAGCAAAATGTACATCGCCCTGCAGACTGCTCCGGCCCACCCCTTCCACCCGCACCGGGCCGCCACCGATGGCACCGGCAGCAAGAAAATAGGAAGCAGAAGAGGCATCGCCTTCGACAAATATTTCGCCGGGACTGCGGTAACACTGCCCGCCGCGCAGGAGGAAGCGTTGCCATTCCTCGTGTTCGACCTGCACACTGAAACGCGCCATCAGGGCCATGGTCAACTCGACATAAGGACGGGAAATAAGCTCTCCCGTCACCGCTACTGTCAGCGTTTCATCAACAACCGGTGCGGATAGGGGCGATGCCAGCAACAATCCGGTCAAAAACTGGCTGGAAACATTACCCTTCACTGTCACCATGCCCGCATGTATGCGAGCAGGCTTTATTTCCAGCGGCGGAAAACCTTCTTTGCCGAGATAGGTTATCTCTGCGCCCAGTTGTCGTAGCGCATCCACCAGATCGCCGATGGGACGCTGATGCATGCGCGGCACCCCGGATAGCCGGTAGTGTCCCTGCGTCAGTGCCAGAACGGCGGTGAGCGGACGCAAAGCCGTGCCGGCATTGCCCAGAAACAAATCTGTCTCAGTAACCGGAAAACGCAACGGAAATTGCCCGCCCACACCCTGCACCTGATAATCATTGTTGCCGGTCTGAACGATGGGCACACCCAGAGCCTTAAGCGCGTCCAGCATCCGTGCCGTATCATCGGAAACAAGCAGATCGCGTACTTGGGTAACACCTTCCGCCAGCGCGGCCAGCAACAGAATGCGATTGGAAATACTCTTGGAACCGGGCAGCCGCACCACGCCCTGAGCAGTCTTGACAGCAGGAAGATCAAGAAACTTCATTGCGGTTAACCCGGATGCATCAGGAATTTGTCTAGTGGTCACATCGGGTTCTGCGAGTTGAGCAGGTCAATTTTTATTTCGAACCCAGCGACTTCATTAAATTATCCCTGAGCGTGCGCATCAGCACCATCTCATCTTGCTCAACCACCTCTGTTGTACCCTTCTTCAAATCGCCATATAGCAACCCGATAGGACATCCGTTCAGATTCATCGGCAGCAGGATGAAAGCACGCACATCCGGCAGGGCTTCGGTAAGCCAAGACGGGATGCTTGCCGCCGACTTTGGCCCAGCAACATCTGCGATGAACACATCCGCATTGTTAGCCAGCGCCAGGTGAAATACATCCGCCGCGTAGGCCTCGGGGAAATAAAGGTTTGACAGGGCTTCAGGCATCGCATTACCAAAACCCACCCGCCCCCTGAAAGCATCACCATCGCGCAGGAAAGCGGCCACCCGGTTGAAGCTCATGCCCCCATACAAGGTTTCAAGTACCAAGTTCAACATGGTGCCGAAATTCGCACCTTTGGCCAGTGCGTTGGTGGTCTCACGCACACCTGCGGCCAGCTGCTTGATGGAATCAGCCGGCTTGCCATGCGGTGCGCTGACAACCTCCAGAATAGATGATTCCTTGGCATCGTTAACGGCCAGATTTACTGACTCCATGATGGTTTCGACCGGAACCAGTAACACATTGCCATAACGGGACGCAAGTTCCGTCAAACCCTTGCCGGCATCTTCGGTTACGATTCTCGCCGCATCCCCTGCAAGACTGGCCATCATTCTGAGCCAACCCGGGGAGCCAGGAATGGTGGTCTCAGTAAATGAAGTCGGACTTATCATGCTATTGGCAATCTTCTTGGGCAAGCGCCAGCTTTTAGCAACTTCTTGTGAGATTTCGTCCAGCGTCACGCCGATGACTTCCAGTGCAGCTTCATTCTGCGACAAGGACTTGTCCACAGAAATTTTCTCTATCTTGGACCACTCCTCGGGAAAATAGAACACCACCAGCAAACGGCCCAGATGGTGCATAAGCGCGCAAACAACGGCTTCTTCAGTATTTGCCACATGGGCTTTCGTTGCAATTTCTCTGGCAATATCGCCAGCTAGCAATGCCTGTGCCATTTCCGAACGACCTCCCGCAGAGTCGGGGGCGCTGACGGAAAGCGTATCCACCAGCCGCACGCTAAGTACGAGATACGAAAGCGCGTCAAGTCCGATGATCATAGCCGCTTTGCTGATGGTCGTTATTTCCCCACCGATGGACGCATACATGGCCGAGTTGGCCAACCGAATCACCTTCTGTGTCAAGGCAAAATCACTCAGTATGGTTCCGGTGATATCCGTGATGTTAATATTCTCATCCCGTGACGTTTCAGAAAAATTCTGCACCGATTTTGACAAGGCAGGGAAGTCTCCTTTTTCTTCCATACGCTTGCGCAGGAGTGCAAAGAATCCGAGTTTCCCATTTTTAAGAGTCGATATCAGTGTTGTCATGGTATGAGTTTCTCCTGAAAATCAGCGACATCCATCGGTCTGCCAGTGAAATATCCCTGGACCAGATCACAACCCTTGGATTTGAGAAATTCCATCTGTTCGGCAGTCTCCACCCCTTCTGCCACCACCAGCAACTCCAACCCCGCGGCCAAGCCCAATATCGCCAGAACGATGGCCACATCCTCGGCGCCTTGCGGCACATCATCAACAAAGGATTTGTCGATTTTCAGCACGGAAAGTGGCAATTTCTTAAGATAAGCCAGCGATGAATATCCGGTGCCAAAATCGTCGATTGCAATCTTCACGCCGGCATCGCGCAACCCACGCAGAATGGCACCAGATTCTTCCGGGTCATGCATCAGCACCCCCTCTGTAATCTCCAGCATCAAGGATGACGGCGCAAGTTGCGACTCATCCAGTGCCTTATTGACCAGATTGTTGAAGCCTTCCTGTCTGAACTGGCGGGGGGAGACGTTAACGGAGATGTAAAAATCTGCAACCTCCGTCTGCCACAATTTCGCCTGATGACAGGCCGTCCGCAGTGCCCATGCACCCAGCATTTCTACCAGACCGCTGCTTTCGGCCAGCGGAATGAATCTCGCCGGGGACACCAGCCCCTGTCCGGGCCGATCCCAGCGCATCAATGCTTCCGCTCCTTTCAGCATTCCCGTTTGCATGCAGAAAACTGGCTGGTAATGCAGCAGAAATTCACCGTTCTTTATCCCTTCGTGCATGGCAGATTCCAGAGATAAATTACCTTTACTATCACCATCCAACTGCTGGTCATAAATTTCCCAGCGGTTCTTACCATAGGTCTTTGCACTATACATGGCCGCTTCAGCCTGTCTTAGCAAAACCCCGGGGTCGTCGCCATGCTCGGGGTAAGCCGCCACTCCCAGACCAATGCTGATATAGACGTTGTGCCCTGCAATCTGGAAAGGCCGCTGTACCGTAGCCAGAATTTTCTTGATCACCAGATCAATATCCTTGCGCCAATTGGAAATCATCATGACCATCACAAATTCATCCCCACCAATCCTGGCCAAGGTATCACTGCGGCGAATGATCACCTGCAGCCGCTCTGCTACAACCTTGATCAACTGGTCGCCTATCGCGTACCCGAGCGAATCGTTTATTTTCTTGAATCCATTCAGATTAAGGAAGAGGACAACAAGATTATTGTTCCCGCGACTGGCGGTATTGATACCAACGCTGATCCGGTCATTGAGCAATCCTCTGCCCGGAAGTCCGGTAAGCGTATCGTGGGTGGAAAGATGGGCGAGCCTGGCTTCATTTTCCTTCCAATGCGAAGCATCATAGGCAACGAAAACATATTCGTCGCGCTCTTCCAGATGCAGGATATGGCAATCCACCCATACCGGCAACACACGCTGCCGCAGCAGACGGCAAACAAACGACTGCTTTTCTCCGGTGAGCACTGCTTTATCCTTAGCTGCCGTGAATATTGACATGTCCTCGGGTTGAATGAAGAATCTGAGCGCCTCTCCCACTGGGCTCGTGGTCAACTCAAGAAACTCCTGGGACGGTGTTGATGCCTGCCGAATGATATTGCCCGCATCAATGCGCACGGTGAAATCGGTTAGCAGCGATAAAGACTTAAAGGAAACTAGATCATTCACGGTAGTTTGGTCTTCTCCTGTTATTTCCAGGAAATCAGTGAATTATAAGATGGACAGAAGGCCTGCAACAGCGGCAGTCTAGCATATCGTTACGCAACCCCAATACGAGCCCCGTCTGCAGAAAATCGGCATTAATAAGTTGGGGAGAAAGTGAATTTCTCAGTCAAGAGAAAATGTTCTCTGAAAAATCCAGAGTTCCTGGCAATCTTATGTGCCAACGAAACCGTAGCCGGAGGATATTACATTGGGCAAATCACTTCTTATTTAGTTGATTAACTCTGATTCTGAACTAAGATATCATGGCTCAATTGCAACAAGCTGTAGAGAAGCGATGAAAATCTACTGAAAAGGCCGTTATTATAACCAAACTTACCAAGTAACTAAGGGGCCTCTGAATGCGTCTTACGTGGAGGACTCATGCAGAGGTCCTTTATCCGATTTTATCGTGTACAAGTAATTTTGGATTAGTTTCAAATCAGGAATGTGTCATGACAAGGAGAATCGGGATGATCAGGTTGCGCAAACACATGCATATTCTTGGTATGCTGGTGGCTCTATCATGTGTTTCAACAAGCATATGGGCCAACGTGAAAGACAATGGTCTCATCACCGCAGCCGGAAAAGGTAACCTGCCAGGGGTCAAGGCAGCGCTCGCTGCCAGGGCCAATGTGAATGCCAAAACAGACAATGGCATCACAGCATTGATAGCAGCATCGGAGAATGGCCATGAAGAGATAGTAGAAACACTACTCGCTGCTAGGGCCGATGTAACTGCTGCTGCAAACGACGGCAGCACCGCATTGATGGCGGCATCGCAAAGTGGTTTTCATGAGGTAGTGCAGATACTGCTTGCGGCTAAAGCCGATGTGAATACCAAGGCAAGCGATGGCAACACCGCATTGATCGTTGCTTCGCAGAAAGGTCACCGGCAGGTAGTGCAGATACTGCTCGCCGCCGGGGCCGAGGTGAGCGCCCGCAGAAATGACGGCCTCACGGCGTTGATGCAAGCAGCGCAAGAGGGACGCTGGCAGACAGTGCAGATATTGCTTGCGGCCAAAGCCGATGTAGATGCCCGGCTCAGCAATGGCGCCACCGCATTGATGCTGGCATCACAGATGGGCCACCTGAGAGTGATACACGCGCTGCTTGCTGCCAAAGCTGATGTAAATGCCAAGGCAGGCAATGGTGCCACCGCATTGATACTGGCATCGAAATACCAGCATCAAGAGGTGGTGAAACTCCTCAAGGAAACAGGTGCCAAGTAGGGGAGAATCTAAGGAACCCGTCTTGCTCCCGGGTCCGCCGTCATTCGATCAGGCTGCCTGTACCGGGACACTGCCACGTTGATCGATGATACGGTTCATTTCATTCACATAAACCAATCTCGGCTGATAAAGCCGCAGCTCCAGCTCGGAGTAGATTGCATAGACGGCAATGATCAGAATATCCCCGGGGTTGGCTTTGTGTGCGGCAGCACCATTTACCGAGATTATCCCCGAATTGCGCTGGGCACGGATAGCATAGGTGGTGAATCGCTCACCATTAGTGATATTGTAGATTTCGATTTGCTGGTATTCGCGGATGCCGGCAGCATCAAGCAGCGCATCGTCAATCGCGCACGAACCTTCATAATTCAACTCTGAGCGCGTCACGCGCACCCGATGCAATTTGGCTTGCAACATGGTTTTTTGCATAGCTGGCATTTTACATTAAATTCAACGGATGGATTATACCCAATCTGCAAGCCGTGAGGGCAGGACTTTGTACTCAGGAACCGTTACAATTGTTTACCTGACTGGTTAGCATCAATGATGTGAATTACTGGTCTGCCGTCCGGCCTTAACGACTTGGAAAGGTTCCTCAATGTCACACTGGTTCAAAGATAACTCACAATCCATCGGACACACCCCGCTGGTTCGGCTCAACCGTATCACCGATGGCGCACCCGCGACAGTGCTGGCGAAAATCGAGGGACGTAACCCCGGTTACTCCGTCAAATGCCGCATCGGTACGGCGATGGTTGAAGATGCAGAGCGCCGCGGACTGCTCGGTCCCGGCAAAGAATTGGTAGAACCAACCAGCGGCAACACCGGCATTGCGCTGGCATTTGTCGCTGCTGCACGTGGCATGCCGCTGACCTTAACCATGCCGGAAACCATGAGCCTGGAACGCCGTAAACTGCTGATTGCCTATGGTGCCAAACTGGTTTTGACGGAAGGTGCGCGCGGCATGAAAGGCTCAATCGAGAAAGCCGAAGAGATCGTTGCTTCTGATCCCAGCCGCTATGTTCTGCTGCAGCAGTTCAAGAACCCTGCCAACCCGGCCATTCACGAACAAACCACGGGGCCAGAAATATGGAATGATACTGACGGCGCAGTTGATATCTTTGTCTCCGGTGTGGGCACTGGCGGCACCATTACCGGCGTTTCACGCTACCTCAAGAAAACCAGAGGCAAGGCAATTGTTGCGGTTGCGGTCGAGCCATCGGCCAGTCCGGTACTCACCCAGCAACGTGCCGGTGAGCCGCTGCAACCCGCGCCACACAAGATCCAAGGTATCGGTGCGGGCTTCATCCCGGAGAACGTGGATCTCTCGCTGGTGGACGAGATCGAACAGGTCAGCAACGAAGAGGCAATCCTCTACGCCCGCCGCCTTGCACGTGAGGAAGGCATTATCTCCGGTATTTCATGCGGTGCCGCAGTAGCTGCGGCAGTGCGCCAGGCCAAGCGACCGGAAAACGTGGGTAAAACCATTGTCGTCATCCTGCCGGATTCCGGTGAACGTTACCTGAGCAGCATTCTTTTCGAAAATGTGTTCGACGCCCAAGGATTGGCGGCATCGTGACTATCCCCAAAAAAAACGGCAATCCACCACTAAAAGAAACACCACTGGAGACCGGTGTGATCGTCGCCGAGTTGCGTGCTTTGCGAGTCGCTTCGCTGGAACATCGGCAGCGGCACGACCGGCCACCCCGGCTCCCATCACGCAAGGCATTAGCTGACATCGCGGATGGCTTGGGAGCCGCGCTGTTCCCAAACCGCCTGGGCTCACCCGAACTCACCGATGAAGGCATCGACCACTATGTCAGACAAACACTGGATGCGGCACTACGGGAACTGCTGGTACAAATCCAGCGCGAACTGAACTATGTTTCCACCCCGGAAACCATTAGTGACCAGGCTCTCGAGCAGGCAACCATCATTACCCAGGCATTCGCCAAACGCTTACCCGAGATACGTAATCTGCTGGATAACGATATTCGTGCAGCTTATGAAGGCGATCCGGCCGCGCGCAGCGTCGATGAGGTGCTGGTCTGCTATCCAGGCATCAGCGCTATCATGTACTACCGACTCGCCCATGAACTGTATCGGCTAGGGGTTCCGCTGATCGCGCGCATGATTTCCGAAATTGCCCATTCGATCACCGGCATCGAAATCCACCCGGGCGCGCAGATCGGTAGCAGCTTTTTCATCGATCACGGCACTGGTGTCGTCATCGGCGAAACCGCCATCATCGGCAAAAACGTGCGACTGTACCAAGCGGTGACCTTGGGTGCCAAACGCTTCCCGGTGGATGCGCAGGGTGCACTGGTGAAGGGTAATGCGCGCCATCCCATCGTTGAGGATGATGTTGTTATTTACGCGGGAGCCACCATACTCGGTCGCATCACCATTGGTCGCGGCTCGACCATCGGCGGCAATGTCTGGCTTACACACAGCGTTCCGCCCGGCAGCAGCATCTCGCAGGCGCAATGAGGTATGAGGAGATGAAGGACTCTCGATATTGGTTACCGGCAGGTTTACTCTCATTTCATTCTCCTGCTACTAATTGATTAGTCATGCTGTTATGCAACTCATGTGGCCCAATATATTGCTTACCGGGGTCGTGGCGTTATTACTGCATGGTTTACATTGCTGCGCTTAGCCGCGATCTGGTTTGTGCCAACAAACTATCCCTGGCCGCCTTTTTCAAGAACTGTTCGAATGCTACCGCCGGCATGGGCCGGCCCAACAAGTATCCCTGAGCCAGGGCGCATTGATACTGGCTCAGAAGTTGTTGTTGCTCCTCCGTTTCCACCCCCTCGGCGACCACCTTCAAGCCGAGACTCGCCGACATGGCAATAATGGCTTTTACAATGGCGGCATCGTTCTGATCGGTGGTGATGTTGCGCACAAACGATTGGTCAATCTTGAGGCTGCTGATGAGAAACCTCTTCAAATAACTCAGATTCGAATAACCCGTGCCAAAGTCGTCAATTGCGATCTGCACTCCCATGCGCTTGAGTATTCTCAGTGTTTCCACTGCCCCCGGCACCAGGCAGCTTTCCGTGATCTCCAGTTCCAGGAATTGTGCTGACAACTCACTTTCAGCCAGCGCCGCAGCCACCAGCTGGATCAAGTCGGGCTGCGCGAACTGCCGCGCGGAAAGGTTGACAGCTACGCGGATCAGGGGAGCGCCTGCGTCGTGCCAGCGCTTCATGCCGGTGCAGGCTGTGCGCAGAACCCATTCGCCAATTGGAATGATTAAACCGGATTGTTCGGCAAGCGGAATAAACTCGCCCGGCAGAATCAAACCACGCTTGGGGTGCTGCCAGCGCAGCAATGCCTCGGCAGCGACAATCTCGCTGCTGTTCAATTTGGTCTGGGGCTGATAGAACAACATCAATTCGTTCCGCTCCAGCGCATACCGCAGATCGTTCTCCAACGCCATGCGTTCGTGGAAATTGCCGTTCATGCATGCAGCATATAACTGGTAGCCGTTCTTCCCTTGCTCCTTGTCGTGGCGCACTGCGATATTGGCGTTCTTCATCAGCGTTTCAATCCAAACAGATTGAGGATAATTGCAGTAGCAGATCGCTGCAATTCAGAACCAGCCGAGCGAAACCTAGGCCACATATCCACCACCAGCACCGGCGCGTTGCCATTCATGCCTAAGGCATCACAGCCGCAAATTGCCTGAACTACTTGCATCGTTCTCTCCGTTGATGATTGAATGAATCGTCTGGTTTTGCCAGAAAATCCGTGCTGCATGCTCACATTGTTGCGCTTAGCCGCGGCCCGGCTTGTGCCGACAAACTATCCCTGGCTACCTTTTTCAAGAGCTGTTCGAATGCTGCCGCCGGCATGGGCCGGCCCAACAGGTATCCCTGAGCTATGGTGCATTGATACTGGCTCAGAAGTTGTTGCTGCTCCTTTGTTTCCACCCCCTCGGCAACCACCTTCAAGCCGAGACTCGCCGACATGGCAATGATGGCCCTTACTATTGCCGCATCGTTGTGATCGGTGGCTATGTTTTGCACAAACGATTGGTCAATCTTGAGACTGTTGATGGGGAATTTTTTCAAATAACTCAGATTCGAATAACCCGTGCCAAAATCGTCAATTGCGATCTGCACTCCCATACGCTTGAGTGTTCTCAGGGTTCCCACTGCCCCCGGCATCAGACAGCTTTCCGTGATCTCAAGTTCCAGAAATTGTGCCGACAATCCGCTTTCAGCCAATGCCGTGGCTACCAGTTGGATCAGGTCGGGCTGCGCGAACTGCCGAGCGGAAAGATTGACAGCTACGCGGATCAAGGGAGCGCCTGCGTCGTGCCAGCGCTTCATGCCGGTGCAGGCTGCGCGCAGGACCCATTCGCCAATTGGAATGATTAAACCGGACTGTTCGGCAAGCGGGATGAACTCGTCCGGCAGAATCAAGCCGCGCTTGGGGTGCTGCCAGCGCAACAATGCTTCTGCGCCAACGATCCTGCCGCTGCTCAGTTCAGTCTGGGGTTGATAGAACAACATCAATTCGTTCCGCTCCAGCGCATACCGCAGGTCGCTCTCCAGCGCCATGCGTTCGTGGAAATGGCTGTTCATGCCCATGGTATATAACTGATAGCCGTTTCTGCCCTGCTCTTTTGCGTGGTACATCGCGGTATCGGCGTTCATCATCAGCGCTTCAAGTCTGTCTCCGTCGTCAGGGTAGAAACTGATGCCGATTGAAGCTGAGACAAACAGCTCTCGCTCTCCCACTACTACCGGCACTCTGACCGCTTGCATAATCTTGTTTACTGCGGTGATCGCGTCTTCTGATACATTTAAGGACTGCAAGATGATGCTAAACTCATCCCCACCCTGGCGTGCCACCGTGTCGTTCTCCCGTACGCTTCGCACCAATCTTCGCGCGATCTCCTGCAACAGTGTGTCGCCGTCTGCATGACCGAGGGTGCCATTGACCACTTTGAAGTGGTCGAGATCAATGCACAGTACCGCCAGTATTTCGCGGTTGCGGTGCGCGCTGGCAATAGCCAAACCGAGCCGTTCCTTGAACAGCGCCCGGTTCGGCAACCCGGTGAGATCATCATGAAATGCTATTCGCTGAAGTTTATTTTCGACATCTTTCTGTCTGCTGATGTCGGTAAGGATGGCAATATAATTCCGCACCCTTTGCTTCTCATCTCTTACGGTCGAAATATTCAATATCTCGGGATAAATGACACCATCCTTGCGCTTGCTCCACACTTCTCCTTCCCACTTTCCCGTTACCATGATTGACTGCCACATGGCGGCGTAGAAAGCTCGATCCTGAAGCCCGGATTGAAGTATCTGCGGAGTGTTGCCGATCAGTTCTTCCCGGGCATAGCCAGTGATGCGAGTCAGCGCGGGATTGGCGGCAACAATGATGCCTTGCGCATCGGTAACGATAATGCCCTCCAGAGCGTTATCGAACACTGCCACAGCCAGATTCATCTGGCTCTGCAACTCTTTGGCTAGAATCTGTTCATGCTGCACATCCAACGCAAAACTTATTTGTTGCGCGGCCAATACGAGCAGGGTGCGCTCTACCGCGCCAGCGAAACTGTCCGCCAGCCCGGAACACACACTCAACGCACCGATACAGCGGTCACCAACAAATAAAGGCTGTATCAACATGGAAGAGACTTGCGCCTTGACCGTGAAATCCTTCCAGGTACCACTGTATTCTTCAACAGCCGACGCCTCTCCGACATGAACGAGCGTCCGGTTACGGATACATGCGCCCACTGGATTGTCCCCATCTGCCGCATTATCCCAGCGCAGATCTACCTCGGGCAGAAAAGCAACGGCTTTCCCTTCTGCTGCCATCACCCTGATGCTTCCATCCGTTTCGGCATAACCTACCCATGCCATCCGATAGGGCCAATGTGAGACCAGCTTGCTGCAGACCCCCCGCAGTATGTCTTTCTCGTGCGCATGCCGCGTCAACAAGACATTGTGAACCTGCAACATGAGGCTCATCAGCAGGTAATTACGGTTGGTCTCGGTTGACATTAATACTCTCGAATAACTTCACAATGCAGGTTTCTAGGAGAGGTGATAGTACGATAGGGATAGCGGTGGCACTGTCAGAAGACCCTGAATATCTGTTAGGAAAAGCGTAAGGTGGTTGTCGGACTCTTCCTACAGTCTCCCAATTAGATTAGGGGTATTATCTGTTGAACCAGGATGCGCGACAGCTGCGTAAGCCGATGCCAGCGAAGCGCAGCAGCACAGATGACGACTATGCCGGGACTACACAACAAAGGAACTCCATGAGTCAGAACGCAAACAAAAATATCGCCCAGCCCACGAAAATTGGGATTGCCAAATCACGCCACTCCGCGGAGAAGCAACTAAGAGGCCAGCGGATGCAAACCGGGCCGGGGTCGTTGGCTGAAACGGCGCAACTCCTCCACGAATTACTGGCCCAGCAGATCGAGCAGGAAGCGCAGAGCGAAGAGCAGCAGCGCAGCTTGGAGGCCGCGGCAGCAGCTAAGCTGGCAGATGGGCTGGCACGCTACACCGATCTTTACGACTTTGCTCCCGTGGGCTACTTCACTCTCGCGCACGACAACACGATTGTGCAAGCGAACCTGGCCGGCGCTTCCCAGCTCGGCGTGGAACGCACCCAATTATCGGGCGCCCACTTTGGTCTGTTTGTTGCCGCAACCGATTTGCCCACCCTCAACGCCTGCCTTGAGCAGACCTTTGCGACCTCGATCAAGCAAACCTGTGAATTGACGTTGATGCAACAAGGCCAGTCATCACTGGCCGTGCAGTTCGAAGCCATGCTTTCCGCCAATGGGCAGGAGTGTCGTGTCGTGACTATAGATATCAGTGCACGCAAGCAGGCGGCAGATGCACTCGAGTCTTCACTAACGCAACTCAGACTGATTCAGAACGCACTCGACGCGCACTCCCTTGTTGCGATTACCGACCGGCGCGGAAGAATCATCTACGCCAACGATAAATTCTGCGCCGTCTCCCAGTATGCGCATAAAGAATTGCTCGGCCAGGATCATCGCATGCTCAATTCTGGCTTCCACTCCAAGGAATTCTTCCAAGATCTATGGATGACAATTACGCAGAGATACATCTGGAAAGGCGAGATCAGAAACCGTGCCAAGGATGGCTCTTTCTATTGGATGGACACTACCATCGTGCCGTTTATCGATACAGCAGGCAAGCCGTACCAATATGTCGCCATCCATACCGAGATCACCCAACGCAAGCAACTGGAACAATTAATGGAGAAACAGATCGAAGAGTTGGCACGCTCCAATGCCGAATTGGGACAGTTTGCGTATGTGGCAACGCATGACTTGCAAGAACCGCTACGGGCGGTGACCAGTTGCGTCCAGCTCCTCAGAAAAAATTACGCGGGGCAGCTTGATGCGCGCGCCCACGAGTATATCGCCCACGCAGTGGACGGCACTCAGAGAATGCGTGCGCTGATTAATGACCTGCTGACTTATTCACAGATCGACGCCGACCAGACCCTGGTGCCCGTGGATTGCACGGCACTGCTGGAAAATGTGTTGACCAATCTCACGGTAGCTATTGCAGAGAGCGGCGCAATGATAACCCATGAGTCACTGCCCACGGTAACCGGTATCCCGTCCCAACTGACGCAGATATTCCAGAATCTGATCAGTAATGCTCTCAAATTCCGTGGCGAGCGTTCACCTGCAATCCATATCGGTGCGACATTCGCAGCCGGTGAGTGGATATTCTCTGTCGCCGACAATGGCATTGGCATGGAGCCGCAATATTGCGAGCGTATCTTTCGTGTATTTCAGCGCCTGCATACCCGCACGGAATATCCAGGTACCGGTATCGGGCTGGCAATTTGCAAAAAGGTAGCAGAGTGCCATGGTGGACGCATCTGGGTCGAGTCGCAGCCGGACCACGGCTCCACCTTCTATTTCACCATTGCAGAAAAGTGACAACTCACCATGAATCTTGAAATACGACACCGTCCTGCCGTTATCTTGATGGCCGAAGACAATCCGACCGATGTGATGCTGACCAGAGAAGCATTGGATAACGCCAAACTGCTGCATACACTGCACGTGGTCGAAAATGGCATTGAAGCCATGGAGTTTCTGCGCCAGCAAGGCAAATATGTCGGGACACCCCGCCCGGACATCATTCTGCTGGACTTGAACATGCCACGAAAGAGTGGCCTAGAAGTATTGACTGAAATCAAAATTGACCTGACGCTAAAAAATATCCCGGTAATCATCCTGACGACCTCGGGTTCCGAGAATGACATCGCCAAAGCTCATGCCAACCATGCTGATTGCTACATCATAAAGCCAGTGGATATTGATGACTTCACCCAGCTAGCCCAGTCGGTACAGGATTTCTGTTGCCGAATTGCTATTCCACCACTTCACTCAGAACATTAAAACTTATGGATAGCGACAAGATTCAGGTTCTGCTGATTGAAGATAGCCCGACGGATGCGTTGTTCGTGCAAAATGAACTGATGCACGCAGCAGATGGGCAATTCGCCATAACCCATGTCGAGCGACTAAGCCATGCGCTGGAACAGCTACAGCTACGGCAACTTGACGTGGTATTGCTGGATCTCAGCTTGCCAGACTCGGATGGTTTCGAGACATTCACCCGGCTGCATAATGCGGCCGAAAATATTCCAGTTGTACTGTTGACCAATCGAGTCGATGAAC
>JAYUYT010000073.1:0-28747 GCA_043752345.1 Nitrosospira sp. | reverse complement strand
GTTGCCGAGCGACTATTGCAATGACATACACGAGCGCCTGGTGCTGTACAAACGCATGGCCAGTTGTGAGAATGATGAGCAGATGGATGACATGCAGCGGGAATTGATTGACCGTTTCGGCCTTCTGCCTGATCCCGCCAGAGCGCTGCTGGATTGCCACCGTCTGCGTACCGCCGCCAGGCCTCTGGGCATCATGCGCATAGATGCCAGCGCCGACAGTATCCAGGTGCAATTCATTCCTAACCCGCCAGTGGATGCAGCCAAAATTATTGCTCTCATCCAGAGCAGCCGTGAATACAAACTCTCCGGCCCTGATCGCCTGAAAATTCAGGTACAGATTCCGGGTGTGGCGCAACGGGTGGCGCGAATAAGGAATTTGCTCAACGAGTTGAGCAGGTAAAAAATACCGGCGGATTTAGGTTCAACGCTAAATCTTGACTGGTACCACCCGGCTTGCCACGAGTTTGGCGCGCGCCCTCGCCTCGGCGGTATCTGTGCCGTTTGCCAGCGCCACACCCATGCGGCGGCGCACAAACGCCTCCGGTTTGCCAAACAGACGCAGATCACTTTGCGGCACGCGCAGCGCTGCGTCCACTCCCGCGTAAGCGATACCCTGTTGTTCCAGTTGTCCGTAGATTACCGCACTTGCTCCCGGCGCGCGTAAAGCAGTGTTCACCGGCAAGCCGAGTATGGCGCGAGCATGCAGCTCGAATTCGTTCTGCACCTGACTGCACATCGTCACCATACCGGTATCGTGCGGGCGCGGGCTGACTTCACTGAACCATACTTCATCACCTTTGACGAACAACTCCACGCCGAAGATGCCTAAACCGCCGAGGTTGTCGGTAATCCTCTGGGCAATGTCACGCGTACGCTGTAGCGCCAGCGGTGACATCGGTTGTGGCTGCCAGCTTTCCACGTAGTCGCCGTGAATCTGGATATGGCCGATGGGTTCGCAGAAATGTGTTTCCACTTCACCCTGCTCACCCATTGCGCGCACGGTAAGCTGGGTGATTTCGTAATCGAAACAAATGAAGCCCTCGACGATTACCCGCCCCTGATCTACCCGGCTGCCGCTGGCGGCATAGTCCCACGCCGCCTCCAGTTCTGCTGCACTGTCAATTTTCGATTGCCCTTTGCCGGAAGAGGACATCACCGGCTTCACCACGCAGGGATAGCCGATGCCGTTGTCAATCGCCGCGCGCAATTCTTCCAAGCCATCGGCGAAGGCATACGGCGAAGTCGGCAAACCCAGCGTTTCAGCCGCAAGGCAGCGGATACCCTCGCGATGCATGGTGAGCTGCGTGGCGCGCGCAGTGGGGATGACGCGCGCCAACCCCGCCCGCTCTATTTTCACCAGCATGCCGGTAGCGATCGCTTCGATCTCCGGCACAATGATGTGCGGCCGTTCACGTTCAACCAGTTCACGCAGTGCCGCGCCGTCGGCCATATTGATCACATGTGCGCGGTGCGCCACCTGGTGTCCCGGCGCATTGGGGTAGCGATCCACGGCGATGGTTTCTACCCCCAGGCGTTGCAATGCAATGATGATTTCCTTGCCGAGTTCACCGCTGCCCAGCAGCATGACTTTGGTGGCGGAAGGGCTGAGCGGTGTGCCGATGATCAATTGTTTATGCATGGTTCATTACGAAAAGTAATCGTGGAAGATTCAAGCACTATCCCGATAGCCGGCAGAGCATTAAGCAACCCTGGGAGGAATGGGTTACTTGGCGATGGTAATACCTGGCACGCCGGTGCGCGGCATGTCGGTGACGGTCATTTGAAACAAGAGGGACAACAACTGGAAAGCATCCCGGTTCCAGCGGGCGAGCGGCCCCGTGGTGTTTACCGCGTAATACCGGCCGTGCGAGCGGATCGAGAGGTCGGCTTTCGGGAGGGGCGAATCCGACACGATTAGTTCCATTGTGATGTCAGGATTTTCGTTTTCGCGGATGGGGGGGGTTCGCGGGTCTTTTTCGACGTGAAACTCCGGCTCTGCGTCGAGAGCGCTGCCGAGGAAACCGAGAATCGAGTGGAAGCTCCTGAGCCGGAAAGCTCCTTTGATGGGCCATTCCCCGCCGGGGTGGCCGGGGCGGATATCGAAGGCAACATCGTTGGTATTCCAGTCTTCCTCCAGGTTGTTCAACTGCGCACGTTCTTCGGAGGATAGAGTATGGGGATCGTAGTTGGTGATGAGAATCGGTCCTGGCACTTGTTTGCGGAGCGTATAAGTATTGTCGTGCTGGTTGTAGGACACAACAAAATCTTTCTGCAGGGCCTGAAACCCTTCCCCTTCAATTGAGCTGGCGGGGATGGTCCAGGTGCGTACGAGGGGCAGCGGTTCGGCGTAGAGTTGGTTTTGATCCTGAATGGCTGAAAGGTGCAGCACCACGCGACGAAATATCTCGTAACCGGGTCGATCCGAGGGGGTGTTGCGATAGGTGCTCTGCTGTTCAGAGTGCTGTAGGCGCACTTCCTGCGCCATCAGCCGCAGCAAGAGATCGATATCGAAGCGCTGACGGAGCAGAAGGGTAAGCTTGTTTTGCTGAAACGGCGTGAGGAGCCGTCTGGTGAATTCTTCCCCTTCGATCGGGACGATGCTGATGGTGGGGTTTTCCGAAACGCTTCCGCCGAATATCGGCATCAGTATTCCCCCGGCGAGTCCCCCCAGCGCGGGAGTGGCTCCCGCATTCACGTGAAAATTGAAGGTGGCCGCGATATTCGAAACCCCGGTGAAATGAATGGGCCGACGGTGATGGGCGCGGACGATATTGATCAGCAGTTGTTGGGACCCGGCATCGGTGATGGCTTCGTCATACGCTATGACCGCCCGGTTGAGTGCCATGGGCGATACACAGCCGGAAAGTATGAACAGGGCCAGGAGACACAGCAGCAAGCGCAGTGAGCATAGAGGGTGAAGGGTGCTCATGTGCCGTATTCTCATTTGGGTGAATTGAGCGGAATGGCGATTATTGATGCACCGGGTTGGCTCGGGTTCTATTCCGCCGCGACTTCACTGCCAATCTTGGCGATCAGTGGCAGCAGCTTCGAGCGGGGTATTCCCGCCAAGTTTATGGTTTTCAGAATCGTAGCATAAAAGCATGATTCAATCGAGGAACAGGACGCCTTCGACTCGGCGTCAAAAATCTGCGTTGCGCGTCGTTCAATTGAATATTCGTCCAGCATCACGCCCCCAATCCTACAATTTCCACATAACCAATTAACTCAGCCGAATAGCTGCCGTCGCCATTCGCAGCCCCTTTGTGCTTGAGCTCGCGCTGTAGCGTCGGCTCTACCACTCGCGAGAAAATGTCGAGCCGCTGCTCCGGTGAAAACTTCGGCGTGGTTGTTGGTGCGTGTAAGTAGCGTTCGCATTGGCGCTCCACCGCAGGCACCCGTGTGCCGTCCTGCTTGACTGCAATCGACTGCACCACCACGCGGCGCTCGCCCTTACCGGCAGATACCTCGACCATCCAGAACGACAGCAGTACCGGCGCTTCAACATCCCCTTCAACAGCGATACCAATTTCCTCCGGTGGCACGCTGCGCCAACGCCCTAGTTCTTCCTGCACAAGCGGATGATCCAGCCCCATTAGTTCCAGATCGTCGCTGCTCGTGGCCGTGTCGCGGTTCAATGTAAACCGGGCGCGGCGAGCACCATCGACTGTCACGAGGTCATAGGTCTCATTGTCCACCTTGACCATCCGCTGCTGGCGGTCTGCCACCGCTGCCGAAATGAATTGCACCAGCCGATCCATGCTCGACGATACGTCGGAGAAAGGTTTGTAATCATCGAGGCTAAAGCCTTCGAGGTCTTGGAACAGATCGAACACCACCAGCCTGGCTTCACGCGAATTGGACAGTGCCGCCTCAAGTTCCACCTGTGTGCGTCTCAACTCTGGGTCGGACAACGCCTCCTGATACAGCCGGTCGTAATTGAGCCGCTCGGATAGCTGGCCAAGAATCTGCGCGCGCAAGTCTTCGGCAACATTGCCCTGGTCGTCCACCTTGCCGACCGTCCGCGCGATTTCTGTCAGCTTCTCTTCAAGCAACAGGAAAATGCGCCCCTCGATGGTGTCCGACAGCACAAGGTTGTAAACCTGCGCCGTGTGGTTTTGTCCATAGCGGTGGATGCGCCCGATGCGCTGTTCCATATCCATCGGGTTCCACGGCAGATCGAAGTTGAACAGGATGCGGGCGAATTGGAGGTTGATGCCCTCGCGACCGGCAGCGGTACAGACCAGTACGCGCGGCCCGTCCTTCTGTCTGAATCGGCGCTCTGCGGCCAGCTTCGCGCCGTGGTCGCCACCGCGCAATACCGCCACACCCTGACCGGGAAACGTCTGTTCAATTTCACGGGCGATCAAATCCACCGTACCGAGGTAGGTGGCGAATACCACAATTTTTTCATTCGGGTTTTGTCGCCATAAAATGCCAAGGCCATCGATCAGCTTCTGCGCCTTGGTTTCGCGTTGCTGCGGGAACACCGCCAACAATTCGCCGATGCGCATACGCTCTTCGGGCAAGTGCATTTCAACGACTGCCGATGCGGCTTCCTCTGCGTGCGCAGCCGAAAACTCGCTGCCATAGGGGTCGGAGGCCATCTCCAGCGCCTCCTCGTCCAGTTTCTTAACCAGCCGGTACTTCAGGTCGGCAAGCACGCGATCCACCTCGCTGCGACCGATGCTATCGCGTGACAGATTGAATTCCTGGTGGATCAGCTCGCGCGCCTCACCCGTCAGCCGCTCGCGCCCTTCGATGTCGAGGTCTTTGTCGCGCAGAAAGGCTTCATGCAGTGTCAGCATCAGCAGACGGCGTTTTAGCGTCCTGCGCACAGCCGAAAAACTTGACGCGGCAATCTTCTGAAAAATCGCCATCAGGAAGCCGAGCGCACGTCCTTTGCCACCTTGCCGCTGTGCAAGATTGAATCCATCTTCCAGATACTCGCGCAGCTTTTCGTAGAAACACCGTTCCTCCTCGCCCATCAGGAACGATTCGGTATGCACCCAGCGGCGGGCGAACAGCGGCGATCCGTCAGGCTGGCAGGCATCGGCCTTGGTGCGGCGGAACATCACGGTGTTCAGGCGGTGGCGGTGTTCCAGCATTTCCTCCGGGCTGCCGAACAGCGTTGGGTTCAATAGCTGTATCAGCATCCAGAATTGAAAGTGATTACCTTGGTGCGGAGTGGCCGAGAGCAGCATCAGATCGCGCGCATGATCCTTCATTGCTTCGACCAGCTTGTAATTTTCTGTTTTTCTAACCTTGCCTCCAACCTTGTAGGCAGTCAGGTGATGCGCTTCATCGAACACCACCAAATCCCAGCGGGGTGCAGCCAGCAGGCGTTTGATACGTGCCGGACGCTTGAGTGTGTCGATGCTGGCAATCAGCCGGTCGTGCTTGGCGAAGGCATTGGTCTTGCGGTCGGTGATGTCGCCTTCGGAACCGAACACCTCGAAATCGAGATTGAAAACTTCGTTCAGCTCGCGGTGCCAGTTGTTCACGAGGCCCGCAGGCACCACCATCAGCGCCCGCTTCAATTCGCCTCGACTGGCAAGCTCGCGCAGGATCAGCGCGGTCTCGATAGTCTTGCCCAGCCCCACTTCATCGGCTATCAGGTAGCGGCGTGGCGATGCGGTAGCGATCCGGTGTGTCAGCACCACCTGGTGCGGCAGCAGATCAATCTTGGCAGAGGTCAGCGCCGAAGCGCTTTCCATCACAGGCAGCGCGTGAGCTTCATAGGACAACCATGCCTTGCGTGCCCGTTCAGCACCGCCATCGATGGCACGCAAGATGCGTTCGGTGCGGGATAGCTCGCGACGTATTGAAGCAAATGGAACACGCCGCTCACCCACGCCAAAGAACGCTCGCAGATACCCATCGTGCGGCACATCGAGAACGACGCCTTGGCCGAACTCATTATGGGTAATCCGCTCGCCGGGCTGGAATTGAATTTCTGTATCCACGAACCTGCCTCAGGTAATGCGCAAGTGAAATAGCCCGGCAGGCCTGGCACCATCGTGCAGTAATATTTCCTGGGGATACTCTCGCGCTTCTCCCCATAGCAACCGGCCAAAATCCAGTTGCTGCCCCGAATTGGGCGCGGCGCAGCGCCAACCCACGGCATCCGTTGCTGAATTGACCGTGATTCTTCCCGCGCCGTTCGGTAGCCAAAAGATCAGGGATGCCTCGCCGCTGTAGGCGTCTTGAAAAGACAGAATCGCGGCTTTGACTTCTGCACCTAGCCAGTTCTCAGCGTCAGATGGAGCAAGCAAATCCAGGCAGCCATCCAGCCCAGCCACAACCAAGGTAGCGCCCTTATTGCTGGGCAGGTCTTCCGGCCAGTGCCCTACGGCCAGCAGAAACTGGCGCAAGCTCCACACCTCATCAGCCTTTGCAACCTGTGCCAGCGCCTCGGCATCCCATATCCAACTGGTGCCACGCCGCTGCCAGACAGAATCCCGTAGTTGCTTCATAGCTCGTACTCCTCAAACAGCGAAGATTGCTTGGGTTTCGCCGATTGCGTCGCTGCCCAAGCGTTGTGGATGGATACCGCCCGCGAGGCGGCATTGCGCGTGGCCTGATCCGCGCCGCGTTTATGCAGCCATTCCAGCAGCGGCTTCAAAGCCACATGCGGCTTGAAGTTTTCGTTTTTTACCGTGTCGGCGGCGTTGATGCCGCTACCGTCGAAACAAGCTCCAATCAACACCAATGCCTGATCCAGATCGGCGGTGAGCCTGCGCTTTTGCCGCCCGTGCCAGTCGCGTGCGAAGGCCAGCGGATCGACCAGCGAGAACACCTTGTTCTTTTCGATGCACCAGCCGCGTTGCTCAAACTCGTCAGGCGCACTGCCAGAGCCCTTCATGAACTTCTGCATCTGGTCGCGGGCAACCTCGGTCTTGCCGTCGAAGATGCGCAGGAACTGGCGCGTGATCGGCTCGGCATTGACTGGCGGCGGCTCCTGTCCGCCTTTGCCGTCTTCGTCGATGAGTTGGTTGATACCGACCAGCGCATCACGCACGGTGATCGCGCGGCCTTCGTCCACGTAAACTTTGCCGTAGTGACGCGAGAAGTATTCCAGCGCCTTGCCGCGCCGGATCACCTGAATGTCGGCAGCGGGCAAACCTTCCTTGGCGTGGTTCTCCAGCATCGCCTGCAACTGGCGCACATCGGCCATCACCTCGCGGCGCATACGGCCCCAGCTCACAGGCTTAGGCTCTTCGATGCGCTTGCGGCAAACGTGGATGATGTCGTACTCGATCTTCTGCGAGCCGAAAGATGCGTTTTCGCCTTTCGTTTCATCCGAGCGAATCGGATAAGCCGCTTCGAGGTAGTAGCCCGCATCGAATAGTGATTCCAGCACAGCTACCCACGGTTCGTCCTCGCTGTGGTGAAAGGTGAAGGCGAGAATGCCGCCCGGCTTCAGGATTCGATACGCCTCGCGCCAACATTGAGTAAGCAAGCGTTGATAGAAGCCATCAGGATCATCAGGTTCGCGGTATGGATTAGCCACTGCTTCCATTGATTTCGGGGAGTATTCGCCGCCAAAGATCGCAGGATATTTGTCTTTCAAGGCAAGTCGAAGCCAAACGTAAAAGAAGTCAGCCAGCTCAGCGTACTGCATGATTTCGCCGAACGGCGGGTCAGTGATGACGAGATCTATGCTTGTGTCGGAGAATTGCGATAGCTCAGTGGAAGAACCTTGCGATACTTGACCGCCAATAACTGGACCGCCGGGTCTAACCTTTTCGCTCTTGCCCGAACATTCCGCACCGACGGCTGGAATAACTCGCTTCAGCCACTCAGAACTAACCGTGTCCCACGGCTCTTTGCACCATTCCTTGCCTTCGATAATACCTTCGATAGAAGAAGCCCAATTACCCCGACCGAGTTTAGAGAAAACACAGTTCTCGACCGGAAGCGCCTTCGGATGGTAATTGTTGTTGCTCAGGTGCGGAACGAGTTTGTCGTACCCGCGATCCCAGAAACAGAACATATTCTGGTTTCTGACGTACTGCTGAAAAGCGCCGAGCACATACTCGCGCGCTTCCCATGAATAGTTCCCGCATCCTAAACTGGCCTTCAGCAAAAGCGCATTAACGAGTAGCTGACGCGGGTTGAACATTGTCCAGTAATGGGTGTAACCATGTTCCGGTATCGCCCAGCCATGCGTCTTCCATCCTTCTGACAACTCGCAGCGAGGCCAATAAGAGGCGAGATCAGTGTCTTTGCGTGCTTGCCATTCGATAATTGCCGCGTCGTATTGGCGTGCAAGAACCGAATCAAATGGCGCGAAGAAACGACCGTTGTAAGCTGCACCACTGGCATCAGCACCAGGTGCATATCCTTGAATCGCGTATCCAGCCATCGGCCCGGTTTTCCCGGTTGCCTTTACCGCTTCAAGTACGTTGTTCGCTTTCCCATCAGATTGGCAAGTAAACGTAGCTTTTTTGGGGACGGTTCCTCCCGTCGCACCGGTATTAAAGGTCACTTTGGTCTCTGGACAGGTAACCGTTTCCGGCAGAGTCCCTCTTACCTCAAGCAGCCGAATCTTGCTGGCACGTTCCTGATTCCAGCGAGCGGTCGATACAGCATCGTCCTGCGCCGATCCACCAAACGGCTGGCCGTTGGCATCGTTCTTCGGGATACCAGCGAGCCACTGGGGATGAACGAGCAACGACATCTCGACCTTCTTGTTCTTGCCCTTGCCCAGCTTGACCATCGCGGCATGGCCGCAATGCGGACAAACGACACCGCGCTTGGGGTCTAGGGTTGAGAACGGATATTCATTCGGCGCGACGTATAGCGGCACGTCGGGAGCCATGCGCGCCGCGCTGTCCTCAACGTGAAAATCGCTGCCACATTTGCCACAGGTATGCTCCCAATATTTGACGCTGAGCGTTTTGATCGCCATCACCGGGCTGCTCATGATCGGCGTGCGATGCCCGCAGCCAGTCACCTGACACGGGCCATGTTTTGCCCAGAAGGTGTAGATGATCTCCGGGCCGTCGTAGCTGTATTCACGTCGCTGCTCTTGGGTGAGACTGAGCGGATCGAAATCGGCAGACATCACGCGCTTGCTCGACAGGTGCGTCCATTTGCCTTTCTCACCGTTCGGCCCGTCGCAATAGTAGTACGGCATGATCTGCGGCTTGACCTCGGCTTCGATGTCGGCCAGCAGGCGTTTGACCTCGTCGAGATCGACGTTGGCCAGTTCCTGCTTTACGACGAACCACGCCACCGGGTTCAGGTCGTTGCCGACCATCTGCATCCCAAGGCGCGAGCCTTCGACCAGCGTGGTGCCGCCGCCCATGAATATGTCCGCCACCTTGAGGTGCTTGAACGCGCCTTTCTTCTGGTGGTTGGCATAGTAGTTGTCCCACACCAGCTTGGCCGCATGTGACTTGTCTTCGGGGGCTTTCGTCGCCGCAGCGATCAGCATCGAACGAAATACGCTGGAACGACGCCGCGCCCACCACTTCGACATCTGGTAGATCGGCTTACCGGCGTTGCCTTCGATGATGGCCACCTGATTGACCGGCAGGATTGGGAAGTCAACTTCCAGACAAGTCTTGGGGCGGTTCGGGTCGTTGAAGTCAACGGTCTCCATCGCGACCACCTTGCCTGCGCCGACAGCCTTGGCGACTTCTATCGCTAGTTGTTCTTTTTTGGTTGCCATGCGATCAACGCCCTGTTTCGCGTTGCAGATACTGCTCCGCGTTTTGTCGAAAATCGTCAAGCGATGTGAATTGCTTGTCGCAGGCTGAAGTCAGGCGGGTTTTATCCTTGCGCGCGATCTTGTCGAAATCTTCATGTACCACCATGCTGCGGAACGGCAGTTTGTTGCGCTGGAATTCGAGGCAACTAATGGTGGCGAGTCGAGCACGGGCGTTGTCTTTCACGCCGAACAAATACAGCGGCGTGCCATTCGGTTTGAACTGCCAATCTACCTCCAGGTCGTCGCGCTCAGGGATGGGGCAGACCGATGGTGTCGGCTGGTAGCGGACGAGCGTTCCCTGAATAAATTCCTCCAACATTTCCTCAAACAGGCTATTCAGCGTTTCGCGCCGGAACAGGCGCATGTTGCAGACCTTGCCGATGGCTTGGGAAAACTGCATCAGCGCGGGATAGAGGGATTCAGCTCCCGCTTCCATGTATATCTCGCCGGCATCTTCGCTCACACCGTTTTCGAGCAGGATGCGTTGGAATATTTTTTCCTTGTTGGGCGTATCGAGATCGAAGCTATAGGAAAGCCGCATCAGCGTCATGCCGTGATCGGATAACCGTATCCGCCTATCCGCTGACAAATCTGCATCCTTGGGCAGATCGAGAAAGACATCCATCATGTCGCCGTCCTCGTGGTAGAGCGGCGCAAAAACTTGCTGAATGTTGGGGCGTTTTTCTTCCAATCGGACGAAGTCGCCAAACTGTCCTCGGAGTAGTTCGATGGCTTTCATAGCTATGCCTTTCCTTCAAACATTTCGGCCTGAGTGATGCCCGGAAAATATTGGGACAAATCGGCTGACTGAACATTCACTGCCAGTAGAAAGTGCCGCAGGGCGTCGCGAAATGCCGCGTATTGTTCAGTCGGCTCGATGTGCCGCTCAACGCGAAGCCCAGCATTCACATCTTCTGCCTTGCTGCGGTGGATGTGGCAGTTCAGGTGATGCGGATGCACCTTGTGGCCGCCGTGCATGCCATTGCAGCGCAAGAGGCAAAAACTACCCGGCTCGTCCTTGGGCAGGTAATCAATTCCCACTGAAAAATTCTCAGTGAATTGGCGGCTTTGCCGCAGAAAAACGCGGAACGCGTGTTTCCCGTCCAGTGATTCGAACTCCATCTCGTTACGCAACATCTGGCCTTCCGTGCGCATTTCCTTCCGGGGTACTTGGGTAACGCGTTTAGGGCAGGCGATGAGCTGGGTCAAATCTTCGTCGGTGTAAATCATTTGCTAATCTCCACGAACGGCGACAAAACCTCAAGCAGCGAGAGACCACCATGCGCCAACGTCGGATAACCGCCTTGGCTGCGCCATTTCCAGCGGCCAACGGCCAGAAGATGCGGCCCATGCGGGCTGTTTATTTGGGTTGCCACGGGCGGCACGAAGGGGCCTGCATCCGCCGCGCCCGCGACACCGCGTCCGCTCTTGAACGTGGTCTTGAGAAAGACGGCCTGTTCGTCTGGGGCATCGAAGAAGAGCCCGGTAGCGGCGTAGCCATGATCTGAGGTGATGACCAAGCGGCGGCCTGTGGCCAGACGTTCAACGAACGCCCAGAATTCGTCGCTGGATAGTTGATCCGCCACGTCGCGCGTCAGTGTGTCGAGCCCTTGTCCTGCGCCTGAACCGTCATGCAGTTTTTTGTCTGGCCATTCATGCCAGAACATCCAGTTCTTTGCACCCGGCGCAGCGTCGATCAGTCCGGTGCAATCTTTCCATGCCATATCGACGCACTCGGTGTGCGCCGGTTGGAGTTTGTGGGCGAGACCGCCACCGTTGTTTTGCAGCTGGCTACGGCTGCCGAAGCCCAGCGCACGGGCGAATTCATTGGTTTCACCGGGCAGCTCGGAGGCATTGGCGGTAACTTCGTGCAGTGTGAGGCCGCGCTCCTTGGCGCCTTGCAGCAGCCATGGCAGCTCGCGCAGCGATAGACCATCGAGTATCAGCACCGCCTTGGCGCTGTAGGGTTCGTCCCACCAGCGCACCAGCCGATCCGAGGTTCGCTCCACCGTGTCACCGAAGGCCTGCCACAAGTCCCATCCGCTGGAGGAAAGAAAATGATCGAGTGTGCCAATCTCGCGGTCACGCTTGGTGACTTCGCTCGGGGCATTGCCAATGGCCAATGGTTTTGATGCGATTTCAACCGCCTTGTCGATGATGACGCGCCATGCGTCTTCGGGTGTGCCCTTGGTCAGGCGGTGAAAAACCTCTGCGTCAATCGTCATCAGTTGTCTTCCTTCTCAAGGGTAAGCTCGAAGGTCATGCCATCGGGCAGTTTCTTGAGCAGCTCTTTCACCTGTGCGCCGGTCGCGGCGGACACCTTGATTGTCACCTCGGTGTTGATTTCGCCGATGATCTTCAACGCATCAACAAGCCTGCTATTGCTTGTACCGGAAGCATTGATCTGAATCTCGTGGAGACGAGTCGCAGCATTAACGCCCCACCCCTCAAGCTTGCCGATAAGGTTCAGCGCCGAGGTGGCCGGGTTATTCAGGCTTACGCGCGGCTTGCCGCCAGGGGCTGTCCCGCTGCCACCGAATATGTCACCGCCGGTGGGCGGTATATCGCCACCGGGGATCAGGTTGTCACCCGCAGGTGGCGTCGATGGATTTGCGCCACCGCCGAACATGTCACCACCAAACGGGTTCCCGGTAGGTGGGGTGGGCGGCGTCGTGCCGCCGGTCGTGGGCACAGCAGACGGCTGCAGCAAGAACACTTCGTCGAGCTGGCGACCAGTGTAGGAAAGCTTGGGCCGCAGACGCTTCCACGCAGTGTCTTCGTCCTCGCCGGGCTGCGCTTGCAGGAATTCCATGCCGCGCAGGTTGATGGCAACCTTGCCTCGCGCGCACAGGCGCAGGATGCGTTCCTTCATCGAGGTCTCGCCCAGCCAAGGAATGCAGTCCTGGCCTGCAGGGCGAGGCTCCTGCAGTTCGCGCAGCAGCTTGCCGACCGGGGAGTTCTCGCCAGCAGCTTCGAGAACGATGTCTTCGAAATCCTCGGGGACAAACAGATCGTTGATCAGCGCTTCCTCAATAGCCTCCGGTATTTGTGCGCCCTGTTTCTTTAAGCTCTCGACGCTGAACACACACTGGCTCGGATCGGTGAAGTTCCAGCGGTGCAGGACGGCGAAACGGTCGAAGCGTTTCTTCAGAATATCGCGCAGCTCGCCCTGGTACTTGGTGTGCAGCTTCTTGTACTCGGGGTTCTGGCCGCTCCACTCCAGCGCCTTCATCTCGGCGCGGGCGAGGATCAGCAGGTCGCGATCCTGGAACGCGTTGGACGAGCCAGAGCGCGGCAGCAGAAAGCGAACGGTGTTGCGGCGCTTCTGTAGATGGTCTTTCACCCACCGACCCAGGCGCTCGTTAAGCTTGTCTGGTTCCTCCGGTAGCACAAGGATCGGCAGGCGATCGTCCCAGCGCTCGGGCTGCTCGGTTTCGTCCAGCGACGACCACGGGTCGGACCGCCAGGATTTCGGCAATGCAATGACACGGAAGGTCTTGGCAACCTCTTCGGTACCGCCGATGACGTAGCGCACTTCCTTGGCGAGTTGTGCGAGGTCAGAGCCATCCAAGAACAGCTTGTCATTGCGTGCGCAGGCCATCAGCTTGGCTTGCGGGTTCTCTTCCTCGCGGAAGACCAGACGATGGCCGTCTTGGTGAATGTTGAAGCTGTTTTCGATGATGGTGGCCAGTTCGACCTGGAAGCCGTTGTCGTCGACCGCCTTGTCACGGGTGATGTCGGCCTGCAACGTAGCGGGCTCGGCACCGGCAAGGTTGCCAACGGCGATGGAACGCAGCCACAACGCACCCACGATCTCTTGCAGGTGCGGCACGGTGCTGGCGTGGCCGGGCACGGCTTCGGTCACCGACGTGATATTGCGCAGCGCCTTCTCGCGCAGCGTGCGGTGTTGCTGGTTCGACACCGAGTCGAGCAGCGCGCCAATGCCTGCAGCGTCATCGTCAAGGCGGAAGTCAGCCGCCGTGAGGATCGGAGCCGTTTCGCCCCGGCTCTTGAACAGGTTGGCCAAGATGCGAATCATGTCGCGCGTTTCCTGCGCATCGGTGGCCACCAGCACCTGGTCTTCGAGCAGTTGCAGCAGGTGCGGCGCGTAGGGCCAGGACTCGACGAACTCCTTGCGCTTGCGGTCTTGCTCGGAGGACGGCACGTCGAGCAGGCGGAAATACTCCGCGACGTGTTTTGCTACCAGAGAGTCGACTTTGGCAGTGGGTATCTGCAGGCGGTTGTCGAACAGGCGATGCAGCAACATGCGCCGACGATCTTGCTGGATGCGCTCGGGGCTGCCGCCTGCCTTGAAGTCGATGGGGATCGGATTGACGCGATGCACCTGCTGGTACGCGTCGCTGCCACCGTTGCGTACCGAGATGACGAGCACCAGCAGCTCAGGATGCTCCTTGGCGATCTCCGAGAGTATCTGGATGAAGGTAAAAGCCCATGCTTTTGCAGGCGCTTGGCGACTGTCTTTTAATCCGTCGTACCACGTCTGGAATTCGTCCAGCAAAAGCATCGTGGGCTTGTTCTGCAACAGCTCAAGAATCAACTTGTCGGACGGGATGTCGGTCTTCGCCGCGCCCATGCCTTCCCACTTGCCCTTAATGTAGGTGCCGTGAGGATGGCGCTCAAACAGCAAATCCCACAGGAATTTGTAGCGCTGACGGTGCAAGCTTTCGCCGATCACCAGCATCCCGCTGCGCAATGCGATTTTGCCGACCTGCGGCTCGCCCAGCGTGGTCGCCCATGAATTAAGCCAGGCGCCGGTGGACGCTGCGTCATTCACCGCGTGATAAAGCGCCGCCATCAAATGCGACTTACCGAGGCCGCGCTCACCAATTACCACCACGGGCCGCCCTTGGTTCGGTCCAACAGCCTCGATGCCCTTCAACACGTCATGCGTGGGATAAGTGATATCCAGGAATTTCTGTGCCGCGATCTGGGTCGCGCCGGTGTTTGTTTCGTTGGAGAGTTCAATGGCTGTCCCTTTGAGGCGTTTGCCCCGAAATTCTTCTCGTAGAGTCAGTCCAAGCATTACTTTCGCTCCCCATCATTTAATTGGCTCTTGGCCGTGTCTTCCTCTTGTCTGCCCGTGTCGAGTGATTCCATCGACTGCTGTTTGATCCAGTTATCAATGTCAGCACGCGAAAGCCGCCACGTCCCGCCAACCTTGAAGGCCGGGATCTTCTTTGCCGCAGCCAGCCTGTAGATCGTCCGTTCGGTGACCTTCAGATAATCCGCGACTTGCCTAATGGTGAGGATCTCGCCCTCGGTGGTACTGGTTGACATGGAAATGGCCAAATTATGACAAACTACGACAGAATAGTGCAAAATTTTCAAAGCAGCAACGGTAAATGGCCGGAATAGGACAGGAACAGGGCCCTGTAAAGTGGAAGGTAATTACTGGCGAGGGCTTCTTGCACACCACGATTTTTGAATCATACCAGTGAGTCGATGTGGAAGTGAGCAACCATTGCTGGCAAAATGCGGGCTGTCAAAAAACATCGGTCCCCCGCTGACATTACACTTCACATTGAATGGTCCCGACAGCAGTACAGCTCTACCCAGGATAATTCAAGTTTGATAAAAAATTGGGATAACTTATGAACCTCATCATCCAGGGCATCGAGATCGGAAACAGCGACTTGAGGGAGCTGGCGAAGCTTTCCGGTGCCAGCCAGATCGAGCGCATCACCGGCCAGGCCTTTCGGCTGAAAGATGCAAGCCGAAAGGAGAATGTGGCGGAATACTGCGCTGCTGCGGGATTGGATTTCGCCTTCGTGGCGCAGACTGCGCGGCTTGCCGATTTTGGTCTGGTGGCGATGGATATGGACTCAACCCTCGTTGCCATCGAGTCCATCGATGAAATCGCCGATATGCAAGGGGTCAAGCCGCAGGTGGCGGAAATTACCGCCAGCACCATGCGCGGTGAAATTGATTTTGCCGAAAGCCTCACGCGCCGTACAGTGTTGCTGCAAGGTCTGGATCAGGACGCGCTGCATCGGGTCTACACTGAGCGGTTGCAACTCAATCCTGGCGCAGAAAAAATGTTGCAACGGTTGCAGGCAGCAGGCATCAGAACATTGCTTGTTTCGGGCGGATTCACATTTTTTACCGACAGGTTAAAAGAGAGGCTAAGACTGGATTACGCTGCTGCCAATACGCTTGAAATCGTGGACGGCAAGCTAACCGGCAAGGTATTGGGAGAAATCATCGGCGCACAGGGGAAAGCCAAGGTGCTAAAACGAGTGTGCGACGAACTGGGATTGAAGCGGGAGCAGGTAATCGCCATCGGTGATGGTGCCAACGATCTGCAGATGCTGGCAGAAGCCGGTATCAGCATCGCCTATCATGCTAAACTCATCGTGCAGCAGAAAGCCACTTACGCTCTCAATCATGTCGGCCTGGATGGGGTGCTCAACCTGTTCGGTTGAACGATCTACTGAGAGAAAAACCAAACTACCAATATGGTCCATAGTATCCCCGCCAGTAAAATGGATAACCGGGATAGCCAAAATAAGGATTGAAGCGATAGTCGCCAAAGCCTCTGCGATAAAAATTGTCGCGCTCATTAGGCGGCCACAGGTGAATAGCCGTGGCTGATATCAGCGGCAGCCGGACAACTCTTTTGCCTATGGTACGTTCGATGTTGCCGGCAAGGATTCCAGCAACGGTGACTTCCTTATCCTTGGCGTAGACCACCGGATCAAGGAACTCGGTACTTTTAATGACAAAACGTCCCTCACCCGGTTTATTTAGCTGTGGGCGGCCATAAGAATCAAGGGGATGGAACAATACCTGCACCAGGCTGGAGTCCTGCTCGTTTTCTACCTCAATGATAACCCCACCCCAGCGCACCGAAGCATCCTTGTTTGTACTCTGGCTTGCCTGACTATAAGGAACGTCCACCACGGGCACATCCTTCAGTGCTGGCGGCAGGCTTGCGCAAGCACTCAAGAATAAACAAGCTAATAATAAGTATGATCGCATGAGAAAGTTAAAAACTGAATGCAACTTCAGCAAAGAACATGCGCTGAGGATAGGGATGGACAATCCACGCTTGCTCTCCCGTCAGATTGTTAATGCCGACTGAGACTCTGCTATTGACGATATCTCTGATTTTAAATCGGTAGTTGGTCTTGAAGTCCATGAAGTGGTACCCGCTGACGGCGCCAAAAACATTGTTTCTATAATCTTTGTTGTCTTGATCAGTGAACGAATCCGAGATGAAACGCCCGGCAAGTGATAGATCCCAGACATTGGTGGCATGGTAGGTGAGAAAATAATTGGCGCGGTAATGGGGCAAGCGGATGATTTGTTTGCCGCTTAGATCAAAATTACCTGCCACTCCCGTCGGGTCGGTGTAGGCGATGAGCTGACTATGGCGATCTACTTGTACGTTCATCCAGGTGCCGTTGGCGGCGAAATCAAATTTCGATTTCAGGACACGGCTTTGTTGAAATATCAGTTCGACTCCAGTGGTGCTGGTTTTGTCGATATTCTGAAATCCAGTGGTGGTGACGCCGCTATTGATTGTTTTCACACTTTGAATGGCATCCTCGATGTCATCACGAAAAACACTTGTGCGGATAAAACCCCTGGGTATGAGGTAGTCCACCGACCAGTTATGTTGAGTTGCATTCTCGGGTCTGAGGCTGGCATTGGCCTGCGTAATTGAGAGTGGAGTTGCGAGTGATTGAAACAGCTCAGCAATGACTGGAAAGCGATGGGCCCGACCGAACGAGTAGCGATACTTCCAGTTCCCGGACTCATATCCCAATGAAACCTTGGGTGACGTTGCCGTCAGGTTCCGGTCCGGTACTATGGTGCTCCCAACGACACCATTGGATGCTGACCAGTCCTCGTAGCGAACCCCAGCGGTAACGTCCCAGCCCGGCCTGAATCTATAAGCGCCCTGCACAAAGCCGGCATGGGTCGAGGTTCGTCCTGTATTATTTAAATTGGGGTTAACTGCACCGATGCCCGCAGAGTAATTCGTCATTTTAGACTGCTGGAATCCTAAATTGTATTGATCATAGTGATATCCGTACAGAAGAGACAGTTTTTTGCTGTTAAATAATTCGTTGGTGCTGAGTTTGGCATCAGCATTGAACCAATTGTAGTTATTGAAGCTCTGCATCTGACCATCTGCGCCAGAATTGAGAGCTCGTGCTGCTGCGGGACCACCCATCTGGCCGAGGCCGTAATAAGCGTTGCCTCTATCGTCTCTAAGAACATTGAAAGAACTCACATTCGAATTGAGTGTCCACTTCGAGTCTGCGCTGATCTTTCCGTTAATGCCTCCCCCAAGCTGCAGCGTCTCACGTTGATTTTCGCTGAGACCAAAACTCCTGCTGATGACATCAAATTTCGAACCATCCTGTGAAGCGACTTGACTGCCATTAGTATAAAACGGTTGCCCGGCCGCATTGGTTAAATAAGTACCGGGACTCCCCGTGCTGGTGCGTACTTCATAGGCCGAGGTGAAGGCCGCCAACAAGGTTGGCGTGATGTCGAAGCCCAGTTTGATTTTATATAAGCTGCTGTGATGTTTCTCAACCCCACTGTCCCCATAAATAGCGCTGGGTATGCCCCGGGTGTCGGGGATGAAGTAGGCGCCAGTAACTGGGTTTGCTGCGACCCCGGTTCCCAAACCGGTATTGTCCATGAGGTAGCTCTGGGGCTGACTCTGATTTTCTATGCGGTTATAGGATGCCAGCACCGATAAACGATCTTTGAATCGGTCACCATACGATGCAAATTCACGGTTGCCCAGTAGCACTTGCTTATCGCCTCCAAAGGGGTTGTTGTAGGGTTGGATCATGATGGAGCTCTCGGTATAGAACTCACGTTTTCGCGGCATGCGGGTGGTGATATTCACCACACCACCTATTGAGTTACCGCTGTACTCTGCCGAGAAGCCGCCATACACCACGTCCACCGTCTCGATTTCGTTGGGCCCCACCAAGGACCATCGCGGCGCACCATTGAAGGATGCCTGTAAAAAGTTATGGATCGGCATCCCATCAACAAAGACCATATTACGCCCAGTTGCAAACATATCCGAGCCACGAATGGCCATGACACCATTGGGATCGCCTGGAAAACGTTGGCGAATTTGCAAGCTGGGCATGAACTTGATCGCCTCTTCCACGGTCTGGGCATTTTGCAGCTCGATCTGCTCGCGCGTTATGCGCATGATGGGAGAGGTGTAACGCGTATCACGTTCAACCTTCTGCTGGATGACCATGGTCTTGAACACGACTGGCTGGCCATCACCTGCTGCGGGTTTATCCTTGCCCTTATCCTCGCTGGCCGCTTCAATTGGCGCTTTTGCGTCAGCAGCGGGAGGGGGTGTAGCGCCCGGCACTACCGGACTGTTGGTCTGCGCTGATTGGACCGGTTTGTCCGGCTGCGTGCTCTGTCGCTTGTCCGCGCTGGCCGCGAGCGGCTTGGCTGCCTGGGCGACTGCCACATTCTTTTCCGGCAGCGGTTTCTTGACCAGTGCCGGCGCATCGGCTGCCCAGACAGACGATGCGCACAGCAGACTCGCCAGCGTGAGCGGAACGAGTTTTAGTTTTACATCAAATTGTATATTGTGCATATTGGTTCGCTTGTTTTCTAATTAAAAAAATCTGGTTATCGCTGTTGCCGCAGCGTGCTGGCAGCTACTGTTCGATTCACTTGGTGATTTTATTTTGCAGCGACCCGCTCGAATGACAGAATGCGCAAGCCTTCTGCTGCGGTATTCCATACCACCAGTACTTGCTTGCCGTTGATCAGCGGCACGGGATAATCAGCCGCCCCGCTGGTATCCATCAGACGCTGCGGCTCGCCCCAGGAACTGCCGCCATCTTTCGAGTGCATCATCTGCACGGAATAGGCACTTCCATCAAATTCGCGCCAGGTGAGGATGATCGTGTCGCCCGCCGCCACTACCGCCGCATGATTTGCCTGGATCGCGGGATTGCCGATGGCAAGAGGTTGCGACTCCCAGTCGCCGTCGATGCGTTTGTAGAATAGCCCTTGGCGCTTGTTGCCATTGGTGAACCAGGTCAGATGCAGCCGGCCTTGGCCATCGGCTGCAATGCTGCCGCCGTTATGCGGACAGGCATCGATTTGCCATTCATCATCCGTGGCGCGGCGTACTCCGCCCTGATCCAGATTCGCGGTGGCGAAATCGCGCGTGTTGACACCGAAAATATTGCGCCAGAACACCACCGGACCTGACTGTGTCCAGGTAAGCGCAATCCGGCAGCATTCGCAGGTATGCTGCTGAAATTTTCGGTTGGCGCCGAAACTCGCACCGTTGTCGGCAGATTGCGCGGTGTACAGCGATAATCCGGAAAACTTTTCACCTTGTTCCTTTGCTGCATCGCGGTCACGCGCATCAAGCCAAGCCACCACTACCCGGCCGGCGCCGTCAATCGTCAGCGCATCAAAACGATGACTGGTGATGCGGCCATCGTCGTTCAGGGTGACTGGTGCAGAAAAGGTTTGGCCTGAATCCGTGGAGCGGGCAAAGCGGATATTGCCGGAATATTTTTGTGGCAGCATTTGCGTCCAGCTCAGGAGTATCGTGCCGTCACGGGCTACGGCAATTTTGGGGCGATTCTCTCCGTCGGCCGAGATATCTTCCAGTTCAGGAGTAACTATGACCGGAATAGAAAAACTTTTTCCGCCATCATCCGAGCGGGAAACCAGTAGTCGCCGATTCTCCGCCCTAGCCAGCCATAAATGGCCGTCACTATCAAGCGTTACGCCTACCGCCAATGTTGTCTTGAGCGACCGCAGCTTTGTATCGCGCTGATTTTCCGCAGCCAGGTCTTTGTGGTCCGCAAGCGCTGTTGCCGAAATGCTCAGCAATAAAATGGCTGCAATATGGTGAATCGACATACCCACCTCTTACAACAATATCGAGGCGTGAGATTAACTCGGTTTATGCGATGTGGGAATGTGGCAAATTGTCGCGCGACAATTTGTCGCACCTTGGTTGATCGGTAGGTGCGTCCATATCAGGTAGAGCCCTGTGCTCTCCAAGTACAGAGTGGATGGCTTCTGAGTTTTGGTAAGTGGGGCGAGATCAGGAGGAGCGGCTGTACGATGCTAAAACAACGCTACGTTCACCGCGACATAAAGCCGGATATTTCAATCCAGGGGAATTAAACGATAGCCTTCATTTTTGCTGTTCCACGATATGAAAACACCTCGGGTGCTGCTTAACAAGAATGGAAAATCGGCTCTACTCATGCTTTCTGCAATTGGCTTGGCCGGTGACCAGGTCTGGCCCCCGTCGGTCGATTGCATCACCAGGAGTTGCGTTTTAACGCCGTCATACTCGGTCCAGGTCAGGATGATGTGCTTTCCCCGAGCCATGATATCCGGATGGCTGGGCAGTTTCTCCGGCGTACCGAACGGCAACGGATCTGAGAAATTCTGCCCCCGGTCGGACGAGTAGGCATAGAACAGACCTTGTCGGACACTGCCTTGCGTAAACCAGGCGATATGGTAGCTGCCATCATCACTAATAGAAATTGCCGGTCCATGTTCAGGGCAGCCCTTGATTTCCCATTGGTCAAAGGTAACGCGCCACGATAGTGGGTCCTTGCCATCAGCGCGCGTTCTGAGTAGACCATGATCGCGAATGTCACCCGGATAAATGAAGCGCGCAAACACAACTAGCTGGCCATTATTATCGATAGCAGCGGCAATACGGCAGCATTCACAAAGCTTATCAGAGAGCTTTCGGTTGACGAAATCAAGACTGCTCTGGCCGTCAACAGTTGTGTAATAAATCGCGTTTCCTGGTTGCCTCCAGTCGGTGCGGTCGCGTTCGTCAAGCCAGAAGGTATAGGTCTGACCGGATGAACTTAAAAGCAACCGGCCTTGAAACGAGTTTGCTTCGGATGCTTTGTCACTCAAGGGTTTTGGCGTTGAGAAACTGCGGCCATTATCGCTAGAGGTGCTGAAATATAGAGCTACCGGTTGGGTACCTTCAGCCGCATAGATGACGAAGATCCGGCCGGAATGATCCACGGCGATACTGGGTCTATTTTCGCCACTCACTTTGATGCGTTGTGATTCTTTATTGATACGCGCAGGGGCACTGAAGGTCTTGCCCAGGTCAGTTGAATAATCAACATATACATGCGATTTTCCCGGCACGACCCGCCATACGCGGCCATCGGGGCCAAAAGCAGCGGTGACGAACAGGCTGCCACTTTGAGGATAATGCGTGTAATCGGTTGTTCCGGCCTTTGGATGATAGCCGTAGCCAGCAGTGCTTAACGCCATGGCGCCAAGCAACAATAGGTAGCTGAGTATTCGACTACCGTTCAGTGCAAGGCGTCGAAGAAATTCCTTTGCAGTTTTTTCTATAGTCAAAGCCATCATACAGTCAGTCCAGAATCCGTAAGGGTGCAATTGCTGCTAAAGGGATGCTAGAACGCGACAACGAAGCGATAAGTGATCCGGTAATCCGGGGGCACTTGATAACCGCTGATGTCTTTAACTATCGGTGTACCGATTGACAAGGCAGTATTCCAGTTTTTGCCACCGGAGTATCTAATGCCCGGCGAGATATAAACGATATTGCTGCCTGAGTTCGGGTCAGCTAGACCAGCGACTCTCATACGATCCTGCCATGTGCCGTTCAGTTCCAGAACACCCGTCCATGGTGCATTGTTGCTAGCAACGAAAAGGTTGTTTCTGGCCAGGCCAACAAAGGAATAGGAAAGCGCGGCATTGTAATCAAAAAGATCACCGAGGTCGGTTCTTTGTGCTCCTCTGGTTGCTACTGTATAGAGAATGCTGCTATCAAATGAGAATTTCCCCATGGCGCGAGTGTAGGAGAAACCGGCAGCAGGATTCCATGCGCCGCCGCTGGGTTGGGAGTGGGTATCAAGTCTCTCAACTTCACCGTGATGGCCGAGGCCTTGGAGGTGGGTTGCACCTGATGCGGTTTTGAGAGCTACGACCAGTGATAAATGGTTTAAATTATCGGCGGTTTTAAAAAAACGATATTGACTGAACAGGGAGACGCCACCAAACCCGGCTGGATTGCCCATTCTAACGATTTCATCGCCATGTTCACTCGGTGAGCGCAGGCCGTCACGCAGCACACCTGCAAAACGGATACCCAGTGTCAAGTTGTCAGTCACACCATAAGCTGCAAATGTCGACGGTATTAAAAGAGACTTCACACTGTGAACATCACCATAGGTATTACCCAGATCAAGCAAATTGGCGTCTGACGCACTGTCAAAACGGGTGAATTGGGTGATCACGCCGCCGGCCCACATGCTCTTAGGAAGCGTTACACCGGTTTGGGTGATAATCGGAGATGCTGTGCCGATGCCGAAACCCAGAGAACCGTGATCAGCCTGAACTGCATTGCCGTAAACAGTGAGTGCCGACGCAAGTAGCAGCATTGCTAGAGGTATTTTTTTCGACAGATTCATAACGGGCTCTTAAATGACGGGGTCAGAGAATAGTCCATTCCAACTGACCTGAGAATGCGACAGGGGGCGTTTTGGTAAAATCACCGCTTGTAGTGGAAACCAATACAAAATTACGTTCCAGAGTGGTTTATGAAACATTCAGGTCAGAAAATATGCAGATCACTTGCCACCAGGTCCGGGTGGCCGGTCAACGTGGCAAAATGCACCGCTGCAGACTTGGTACCGCTGCCATCCGCATCGTAGGACAGCGCACCCGTGGTGGTGTCATACAGGAAATGCTCATTGGCAGAATGCGCCGTGGCGCCGGCACCAGCCACAAAATCAGCCGCCAGCACATCACCTGCCTTGTATTTGCTTAATATCTTCTTGCTGAGGTAGATGTCATCGGTGCCAGAGATAAAATCGCTGATGGTATCAACATTGGTCGTGGCATTGAGCTTGGTATCGAACTTGAATATGTCTGCCCCTGCGCCTCCTACCAGAATGTCGTTGCCTTCCTTGCCGTTGATGGTATTGATACTTTCATTGCCGGTAAGAGTGTTGTCACTCTTGTTGCCCGTGCCAGAAATCTGGTGATCCATGCCGGACATGAGTTGCAGATTTTCAATTTCCTTACCAAGGGTATAATCGATGTGGCTGATGACCGTGTCCGTGCCCCCATTGGCTTTTTCTGTCACGGCGTCTTTCTTGGTATCTACATAATAGGTGTCGTCACCTGTGCCACCAGTCATCTTGTCGCTGCCGGCACCACCATCCAGCACATCGTTGCCGGCATCGCCGTTCATGATGTCGTTGCCATCGCCGCCACTTAATGTATCATCGCCGTCGTCACCATACAGATGATCCTTGCCAGCACCCCCGTCCGCCGTGTCATTGCCACCACCACCATCCCAGGTATCATCGCCAGAGGTGCCAGGATAATTGTCATCGCCAGAGCCACCATTACCGCCGGGATGTTCTTCACCGATATGTTTTAAGGGGGTTTTGCTGGTGATATTAGTCAAGCTGGCGGTGTTAATGTAATCATTTAATACGGCAATTCTAGCAATATTGATTTTTATAGCGTGATCAGCATCATTTTCATCTTTCTGATATTCATTTTCGTTATTCATTTCACGGTTCCTCAATTAAGCAAAGAAAACTGATATGGTGGTTCTGTCACTGCAGGAATCGAAATTCAAGCTCCACCGGACTATCCGTTTTGGGTCAGATGTAGCGGTTCATTGGACGATTTCGATTTGACGGTTGATGGGGCAAAATGCTTCCACATTCCAACCCATCATTCCATTGATCAAGATTACCTGGTACAGGGGTTGCAATACCCGGCTAGTGACTGTGATGGAAAGCGGCTGCGAAGTCATCAACTCCAACAGTTACAATAGTACCGTCTGCTTCATCTATGTAAGTAAATTTTTCGAAATCTGTAGCTGTGAAAATAATACTGCCATTCAGGGTAATTGTTAACCCTCCTCCATCAATGTGCGCCACGTTGTGCACACCTACAGAATTTAGATTCAACTGATCGGTTCCTTCACCGCCGGAAAGTACAGCCGCCCCAATAAACCCGCTTGCCAGTCTGACGATATCATTACCTGCACCCGTGTCGATAACATCATTACCCGAACCAGCCGTAACAAAATCATTGCCAGCGCCCGTGTTTACGGTGTCATCACCAGCACCTGTCAAAACAGTATCATTGCCAGCACCGGTGTTTATGGTGTCGTTACCAGCGCCGGCGTTTATATAATCCTTACCAGCGCCGGTGGTAACAATATCATTGCCGGCGCCGGAAGAAATTGTAATCCCTGCGGTGTTCGTAGCCGCATCAATGCTATCGTTACCAGTCTTAGTAGTTACAACACCCTTGAACGCTTTAACACTGGTACCATTCAGGGAAAAAGTTACAGCGTCACTAGTGCTGAAGATAAAGGCATCAACTTTTTTAATATCGTCCGCTGCAATAGCGGAAAGATCTATCGTGCCACCTACGCTTATGAAGACAAGATCTTTTCCTCTCAAGTCGGCCCCGGCTGGAGCAGAATCGGCCTCTATCGCCGCAACAGTCTTGCCGAGACTTTTAGAGATCTCAGTGGCAAATGGTTTGGGTAAACCTAAAAGCCCTATTGCAGTAACCACATCTGCTTTGGTTCCTGAATATGTCGTCGAGTTTATAGTTGTCATGTAAGTCTCCGTTTAGTTAATTAGGTTTTGTACTACTGTATTTGCCAAATTCCAAGAAACCATAATCAGGCCGAATTGCATCGTCATGAGTACTAAATATTGCCACCAGCGGTGTCACCAGAGGCGCCGTTTTCGACAGATCCATAATGGATCTCTTAAATTTCAGAGTTGCATAATAACCCGACTCAAACAACGTGGGAATGTGACAAATTGTCGCACCACGGGAGCAGGATCTTATTCTGAGTTATTCACAAAAAAGCAAAGTGTATTGTAATTATTTGACATAATAAGAGTTATCAGGAAGCGCATAAGTAAAGCAAATACAGGATGTTGTCCCTGTCACATTCGACTTCAGAACATTTGAGAGATATCTGAATACTTGAATATTTTGTCGGGTCCAGGGCTAAGGAAAAAGCTCTATCCCCTCACCCTCAGTTGTTGCTGGTGCCGTTGCCATGCCGCCTCTCGCTTGAGGATGATATGCACTGCCCGCATGACGCTGCCCACATCTGCCGGTTTCCGCTGCATTCAAAGCGCCCGCTCAGTTCGCTCTCCGGGTGCAGTCTGCCGCGCTGGTAGAGCGACCATATCTCCGAGCCATAGTCGGTATGCCGGAGTTCGGGAGCAAAACGGCTGAAATAGGCGGTCAGGTTGTCGACGTCCCGCTTGAGCATGCTGCGGGCGTTGTTGTTGCCTGCAGCGTCAACGGCCTGGGGCAGGTCGATGATGACCAGTCCTTCATTGCCGACGAGTACGTTATATTGCGATAGATCACCATGAATGATCCCGGCGCAGAGCATGCGTACCACCTGTTGGATCAGGCTGCGGTGATACTCGCGTGCCTGTTCCGCCGTCAGCACCAGATCATGCAGCTTCGGGGCGACATCGCCATTGCTGTCAGTTATCAGTTCCATCAGCAGCACGCCCTCAAAAAAGTTATACGGCTGCGGCACACGCACGCCGGCGCCAGCAAGACGGTACAGGGCATCCACTTCCGCACTTTGCCATGCATCTTCCTGCGCTTTGCGTCCATAGCGGCTGCCTTTCCCCATGGCGCGGGCACGACGGCTGTTTTTAATTCTACGTCCTTCGGTGTAATCACTACTTTGGTGAAAGCTGCGCTGGCCGGTTTCTTTGTACACCTTCGCGCAGCGGAGGCTTGCCCCGCAGCGCACCACATAGACCATGGCTTCTTTACCGCTCATGAGTTGACAGACGACGGCGTCGACGAGACCTTCTTCAATCAGTGCTTCAATTCTTTTAGGGATTTTCATGGGCGTTTATGTGAGCAGGTAATTCTGCTGCCAGCTGCTCATTTCTCCTTGTCAAAGTTAGGTTGATGGAATTTAATTGCCGTATTCTCTGGTGTGTTTAGTGGCCTACGAAACTGGGTAGATCTAACTAGATGGGTTGAATTGTAAGGATGGAAAACTATCTTGGGAATGTGGCAAATTGCCGCGCGACAATTTGCTACACCCCGGTATCCACGCCGCTTCCAAGTGAGAATAATTAATTTAAAACAGTGGGTTATTAGGCCAGCCTATTGGGGGAACGTGATCTAGTGTTGCTTTTTTGACAAGGTGTGTACAATTCTAATGACCTTGGTTGGGCGGTTCTGCCAAGGCTATGCAATTGCTGCAACAGGGAAACTAGGGTTCCGGCTGCCTTAACTGGCAGTGTCTGGTCCGAGAGTTTCCGGTCTCGTCATGACGAGGCTCCACGGAGGGATAAAAGCCCGGGAGATAATGTACAGGTAATACATTGCCTTCTCGGAATTTAACCCACTGAACAAAGGAGTTCGTCATGCACTTCCACTCCATATTTCTTTCCCTACCCGTAGCGGGTCAGACTGACTTGCCGTCAGGCTAGAGCGGAACGTCATGTCAACCAGACAGAGCAAGGACTCTTCCTCTCCTGCTAGCACCACGACTGCTGGCGATAAACTCGACCGCAGCCTGAGTGTCTGGAATAGCTTTACCCTTGGGTTTGCCGTCGTTTCGCCGGTGGTGGGGCTCTACGCCATCATAGGCGTACAAACGGTGGTGACGGGAGGCGGCTGGTTTGCCGCGCTGGCCATCTGTCTCGTGATGCAACTGCTGGTGGCAACCGTCTACGCTGAACTGTCGTCGCAATTTCCAATCGCGGGCGGAGCCTACAAGTGGGCACGGCAACTCGGCGGGGCTACTGCCGGCCAGTATGCCGGGGCCATCTATGTCAGTTCTGCCATCGCCATGCTGACCACCACTGCCTACACCGGCGGCATCTGGCTGGCCACTTTCTTCGGTTCGACGGGTGGGGGAGGTGGCATGATGGTGCTGTGGGGCGCGGTATTCCTGCTGCTGTGCACGTTGCTCAACCTGGCTCATGTCAATGTCTTCAAGCTGGTCATCACCCTGGGTGTTTACGCTGAAGTAATCGGGTCACTTGGCGTGGCGCTGCTGCTGTTTTTCTTTTTCCGGCAGCATTCATTTTCCGAATTGTTCCAGCATCTGGGCACGGGGACAGCGCCCAGCGAGACCGCCGCTTTTCTGGCGGCGCTTGCTATTGCAGGCTGGGCCTTCATCGGTTTTGATGCCTGCTCCACTACCGCCGAAGAAACCTGCCAGCCCCGGCGCATGGTGCCGCGCGCGATCTTCTTTTCGCTGAGTACCGTGGGGGCAGTGGTGCTGTTCAATTCTGCCGCACTGACGCTGGCCTTCGACCACGACACTCTGGTGAACACCAGCACCACGTCCGACCCGATCACGCCGTTGATTGCCAATAGTATTGGCGTCTGGTTTGAGAAACCCTTTCTGGCGATCGTCATGATTGCTTTTCTCGCTTGCGGGGCGTCAGTGGTCAAATACGTTTCACGCATCGTCTACTCGATGGCGCGCGAGGGCAACATGCCGGTTGCGCTAAGCCGGGTGACGGTTGCCAAAGTGCCACGTAATGCGGTTGTTTGTACCGTGCTGCTGGCAGGGCTCGGGTTGCTGTTCGGGCTGAATGATGGCGCAGTTGCCACAGTGATTGCCTTCGGCACAGGCGGGTTGTACGCCATGTTCGCCATGACCACCGGGGTAGGGTTATATACCCGCCTCACGGGCCGCTGGAACCCGGCACTGGGCGAGTTGAAGCTGGGTGTCTGGGGGCTGGTGATCAATGTGCTGGCTTTTCTCTGGTCAGTATTTGAGTTCATCAACATCGCCTGGCCGCGTGCTTACGCCGCTGCACCCGATGCGCCCTGGTGGCAGCTCTGGGCGGTACCTTTGGTATTGGGCAGCATTCTGGGGGTGACCACGCTGTATATCCTGATCAACAAGATTCGCAGGAATTGAAATAATTATTTCGACGAGGAGAAAAACATGGATCGGCAAAACCCATTTGTATGGGAAGAACGCAT
>JAYUYT010000072.1:0-12880 GCA_043752345.1 Nitrosospira sp. | reverse complement strand
ATCGGTTTGACGATAGCATGAATACGGCCAGGTTGCCCACGATGGCGATTGTGGGGCTAAGCTCTAGTTACAAACTACCTGCTAAGGGGCCGACACTGCGGGTCCAGGTGGATAACTTGCTGGACAAGGAGTATCAACCTGCGGTGGGATTCAGAGGGATACCTCGAACTGTGTGGGCTAGTGTCTCGTTTGCGTTCTGAACGCTGCTTTTTTCATTTCCCCATGGTTCTGCTATTGTGCGCGCATGCAGAACGCACAAACCATGACCGACCGGCAGTTGTACGCGCGCTTGACAGGCTATGTTGCGCCTTATTGGGGAATGCTTGCGTTGGCGTTGCCAAGCATGCTGGTGCTGGCAGTGACTGAACCGGCGCTGCCGTTATTGCTGAAGTTGATGCTGGATGGAACACTCGTTAGCCCGAATCATGAATTGGTGCAACTGGTACCACTGACGGTCATTGTATTTTTTGTGGTACGCGGAGTAGCGAGCTACCTTAGCATCTATGCGCTTAACTGGGTAGGCGGCAAGCTGTTGCTGGATTTGCGTGTGACCATGTTTGACAAGCTGTTGATGCTGCCCGCCCGCTATTACGTCGATCATACCAGTGACGATCTTGTTACCAAAGTCGTTACCGACACGCGCCGGACCGTTGCCACCGCTGCCGCTGCAGTAACCGTGCCGGCACGGGATACGCTGACCATCATCGCGCTGCTGGTGTGGATGTTTTATCTCAACTGGAAACCCGCGTTGCTGGCGTTGTCGCTGATTCCGGCAATCATGCTGATTGTGCGGTTGAGCAATGGGCAGCCACAAGAAAACGATCAGGAATCGATGCCTACGCCGGATGGCATGACCCGGGTAGTCCAGGAGTCGGTCAGGAACCACAAAGTAGTCAAGCTTGACGGTGGCCAGCAGTACCAAAGTCGGCGCTTCCGGGATGAAGCTGAGCGGGTGCATCGTGCTGCCATGAAACAGGCTACTGCCAAGGCTTTCAGTACAGCACTGGTGCATATGGCTATTGGCGTGGTGCTGGCGCTTGCCATCTATCCCGCCGCTCAGCAGGCCGCTACCGATGGGGCTGCAGCAGGCAGTTTCGTTTCGCTTAGCATAGCCATGCTGCTGCTGATTCCGCCGGTAAGGCGCATCGCCATTGTGTACATATCTCGGCAACAAGGATTGACCGGCGCTGCAAGCGTATTCTCGCTGCTGGATCAGGAGGTCGAGGCGGATAGCGGAACGGTTAATATCGGGCGAGCGCGCGGAGAATTACGTTTCGAACAGGTTGGTTTTCATAGCCAGCAGCCAGCAGGCGCTATGCTGGAAGACATTACGCTGACGCTAGCGCCGGGTGAGACGGTGGTGCTGATGGGTGTGGTCGGCAGCGGCAAAACCACGCTGGCCGATATGGTGCCGCGTTTCGTCCAACCCGATAGCGGGAAGATTCTGCTTGATGGCCAGAATCTGGCGAGCCTCACATTAACCAGCTTGCGCACCAATATTGCACTGGTATCGCGGCAGATGACGCTGCTCAACGATACAGTGGCAGCCAACATCGCTTATGGTGCAACAGGGCGTGCCACTGAAGCGGAGATCATCGCTGCAATGCATGCTGCGCAGGCAGCAGAATTCATCCGGGGGCTACCGATGGGGCTGCAAACTCAGGTGGGAGAACAGGGTATGCAGCTTTCCGATGGTCAGCGGTTGCGCATTGTCATTGCCCGGGCATTGTTGAAAAATCCGCCCATTCTGATACTGGACGAGACGGTCTCGGCACCGGATGCCGAATCCGGACAGCAGGTGCAGGCAGCGCTGATAACTCTGATGCAAGGTCGCACTACCATTGTCATCGCGCAGCACCCATCTGATATGGTGGAGAAAGCTGATCACATCATCATGCTGCACTAAGGCCGCATTGCTGCAATCGGCAGCAACCAGACATAATCATCATCCACCATTGTTGCCGGTTTCCCCATTTGAATATTCCGGCACCCATTTGAATAGATACTGTCTGACGGAGGGATGTGGAAAACAGAGTGTATGAGGCCCACTTATTGGTAAATGTAGGGTCGCTAAAGACCTTATCAGCGCAGCCTATCGTTCATCTCTATCAGATCGTCTTCATCCAGTTCGCCTGCCTCGGCTTCCAGTCTCAATTTTGCCATGAGCAAATTGTAATGTGCCCGGGCAAGATCACGTCGCGCGGAATAAAATGATTGCTGGGCATTCAATACATCCACTTCGGTTCTGACCCCCACTTTCTGCCCAAGTATGGTTGAATCCAGCTGGCTCTGGCTGGATGCCAGCGCCTGTTTCAACGCCTTCACCTGGGCAATGCCGCTGCTGACGTTGAGGTATTGCTGGCTTACTTGCATTGCGCTGTTGCGCCGGGCGTTGTTCAGATTCTGCAGCACCCTTTCCTGGTTGGCCAGTGCTTCGCGTACTCGCGACTGCACTGCACCACCCTGGAATACGGGAACAGTGAGATGGAGTCCTATCTCTCTGTTAGTGATGTCAAATCCCCTGCCAACAATCGCGGCACCGACACCCTTCTGATCGCTGTATAGCGCGACCAGATCGAGGGTCGGGTAGTGTCCTGCCCGAGCGCGCTCTATATCCTGCGTGGCAATACCATGGGCTGCCTGCTGGATTTTCAGCGGCAGGTTATTTTGTTCGGCTACACTAACCCACTCTTCCATGTTGGCATATTTCAGAGTGAGTAGATCGGAAGAGTTTTCGTTCGCGCGTGCGAGGTCATCAGGAAAGCGGCCGATGATCTGCTGCAGGGTACGTTTACGGATCTCCAGCTCGTTGCGGGCAGCAATTTCCTGCGAAGTGGTCAGATCGGAGCGGGCTTGAGCTTCGTAGGTATCAACTATAGTGGCGGTTCCCACCTCAAAGTTGCGCTTGGCTTGCGCCAGTTGCTGACCGATGGCTTTTTTCTGTGCTTCCGCCACCTCCACATTTACTTGGGCAGTCAACACATCGAAATATGCCTGTGCCACACGCAGTATCAGATCCTGCGATGCCAGGACGAGTTGCGAGTTTGCCTGCAGCACCTGGAGTTTCGCTTGTTCGTAGATCGCAAAATTTTCCTTGCGGTAAATTGGTTGGGTCGCGGTGAGGGTCAAGGCCTGGGCATCGATTGCTCTTTCAGGATTTGAGCCTGCTTCTATTAACTGTTTGCGGCGATTTCCTGTAAATGTGATGTTGGGGAGGAATCCGGCTCTACCCTGCGGCAGTTTTTCCTGAGCTGCCTGATATGCGGCACGGGCAGCGTTGTACTGTGCATCATTTTCTAGTGCCTCACGGTAAATGGTCATCAGATCGGCCGCGTGCAGCGGGGTGGATAAAGCCGTCCCGACAATTAGCAGCGCATAAATGTATTGCGAAATTTTCACTTTGATTCCAGATTGCCTTGTTCTATCGGGAGATAAGCGGAGCCATCATTCGCTCAAAGTCAGCTTGAGCGCCAGGTTGTCAGCAGGCTCGCATTTTGCGGGAGCTGGTCCACCAGATCAGAAAACAAACCGTTCCGGCTGTTGCGCGTTTTTGAGCGGCGGAATATAGGTCTCGAACAGGCTGATGGTGTTGTATACACCTGCTTCTTTCTCCTGTGCCACGCAGTTGATGAGCACGGCTTCCATCACCGGCGCATCTCCCACTACCGCGAACAGACGTCCACCAGTCTTGAGGCTATTCTGAAATGCTTCTGGCAAGACTGGGGTAGAGCCGGTCAGCACGATCACGTCGTAAGGCCCGTGGCCAGGCCAGCCATGGGCGGCATCGCCTTGCTCCAGCGTCACGTTGCTGATGCCGTGAGTCTGCAGATTCTTCTCTGCCATGGCTTTCAGTTCCGGCACGATTTCGACGCTGTAAACGTGTTCTCCTTGCCGGGCCAGCAACGCGGTCAGGTAGCCACTGCCGCTGCCGACTTCCAGGATGCGGTCGGTTTTCTTTATCTGTAGTTCCTGCAGGATGCGCGCTTCCATCTTGGGAGCGAGCATCACCTCGCCGTATCCCAGCGGGATTTCCATGTCCACAAATGCCAGCGAGCGATAGATTGCGGGGACGAACTCCTCGCGCCGCAACTCGAACAACAAGTTGAGAACCTTCTGGTCAAGTACGTCCCATGGACGAATTTGTTGCTCCACCATGTTGTAACGGGTCTGTTCGAGATCCATTTCTAGTTCTATGCCTATTTTTGTGGTTACAATCTTGCAATTATTCCACATTTCCATTAGCTTCACAGCATCAGCTAGGGGTCCGCTTCCGGAATTATCCGGGAGATCGGTGAGACAGTCCCTTAACACCTGACACGGGTAATGCCGCCGTAGGGAAGCTAGGATTCGTTATCCCGCTCCTTTTATGGCACAACAAGGAGCGTATCAATGAATGCACCAGTTTTAAATCCCGCGCAATTTCCCATTCCGTTTTCAAGCCAGACCGCGCAGGTCGATGCGGCGGCGGTCAAGCCTCTGCCCAACTCGCGCAAAGTCTATGTGCAAGGCTCGCGTCCCGACATTCAAGTGCCGATGCGCGAGATCAGCCAAGCCGACACCTCTGCCAGCATGGGTGCGGAGAAAAACCCACCGATTTACGTTTACGACACTTCCGGCCCTTACACCGACCCTGCGGCGAAAATAGATATCCGCTCCGGTTTGCCGCCGCTGCGCGAGCAATGGATAGACCAGCGCGGCGACACCGAAGTTCTTTCCGCGCCCGCATCCGCTTATGGCCGGGAGCGCCTGGCCGATGCCGGGCTCACGGAAATGCGTTTCAATCTGCAACGCCAGCCGCGTTGCGGCAAGGCAGGGGCGAATGTGACGCAAATGCACTATGCCCGCCGCGGCATCATCACGCCGGAAATGGAATACATCGCTATTCGCGAAAATCAGCGCTGTGCAGAACTCGGCGCACGGCAGCGAGAATTGCTGACGCGCCAGCATCCCGGGCATGATTTTGGCGCTTCGCTGCCCAAGCAGATTACGCCGGAGTTTGTGCGTGATGAGGTGGCACGCGGCCGCGCCATCATTCCGCTCAATATCAATCACCCCGAATCCGAACCGATGATCATCGGCCGCAATTTCCTGGTGAAAATCAATGCCAACATCGGTAATTCCGCGCTGGGTTCCAGCATTCAGGAAGAAGTCGAGAAAATGACCTGGGCCATCCGCTGGGGCGGCGACACGGTGATGGATCTTTCCACCGGCAAGAATATTCATGAAACGCGCGAGTGGATCATCCGCAACAGTCCTGTCCCGATTGGCACCGTGCCGATTTATCAGGCGCTGGAGAAGGTGAACGGCAAGGCGGAAGATCTTACTTGGGAAATTTTTCGCGATACCTTGATTGAACAGGCCGAGCAGGGAGTGGATTACTTCACCATCCATGCAGGGGTGCGCCTCGCCTATGTGCCGATGACGGCCAAACGCATGACTGGCATCGTCTCGCGCGGCGGCTCGATCATGGCCAAGTGGTGCCTGGCGCATCACCGCGAAAGTTTCCTCTATACCCGCTTTGAGGAAATCTGCGAAATCATGAAAGCTTACGATGTCAGTTTTTCACTGGGTGACGGTCTGCGTCCAGGCTCGATTTATGACGCCAACGACGAAGCCCAGTTTGCGGAACTAAAAACCCTCGGCGAATTGACCCAGGTAGCGTGGAAGCATGACGTGCAGGTAATGATAGAAGGCCCCGGCCATGTGCCGATGCATCTGATCAAGGAGAACATGGATCTGCAATTGAAATATTGCGCCGAAGCGCCTTTCTATACCTTAGGTCCGCTGACTACCGACATTGCACCCGGCTACGACCACATCACTTCCGCCATCGGCGCCGCCATGATCGGCTGGTACGGCACGGCGATGCTGTGCTATGTCACCCCCAAAGAACACCTCGGCCTGCCCGACAAGGATGACGTGAAAGACGGCATCATCACCTACAAGATTGCCGCACATGCCGCCGACCTGGCAAAAGGCCACCCTGGCGCGCAAATTCGCGACAACGCGCTGTCCAAGGCGCGCTTCGAGTTTCGCTGGGACGACCAGTTCAACCTCAGTCTCGATCCCGACAAAGCCAAACAATTCCACGACGAAACTCTGCCGCAGGAAGGCGCCAAGCTTGCCCATTTCTGTTCCATGTGCGGGCCGCATTTCTGTTCAATGAAAATTACCCAGGATGTGCGCGATTACGCCGCCAGCCAAGGCGTGGGCGAGGCCGAGGCACTGGAAAAAGGCATGGAAGAAAAAGCCGTCGAATTCGTCAAGCAGGGAGCGGAGATTTACAGCAAGGTCTGATTACTTGCAGTTTTTCTTTCGCGCGCCAGCCGCGCCTCTCTGGCCTGCAAATGTGCCCAGGCCGCCGCAAGCAGGGCCACATCGCTGCCGGCCGCGATGGCGCGCAGGCGCATGTCGTTGATAATATGTTCGCCTTCGGTTCTGCCGCCGGATTCCAGGTCGCGCAGCATCGAAGCAGTCATGAGCGAGCCTTTGTCCGTCAGTATTTTTCTGCTGTGAGCCATGACGCTGGGGCGCAGCGGATAACCGGCATGCTGCGCCGCAGCTTCGCATTCAGCCAGCAGCCGCAGCATCAAAGCCTCGCCATCATCAGCGGCCATGATGTCGCCCACCGCAGCCCGCATCAAACAGGTCATGGCGGCAAAGGCGGCAAGAAATGCATACTTCTCCCAGATCGCTTGCAATACCGTTTCGGAATACTGCACTCGAACCGGAGTCTGCTCGAACGCCGCCTGCAATTGCTCGAGCACAGCTTGGGCATGCACGGCATTGCCCACGCGCGTACCGAAAGTGATGCCATGTAGATCGCTTAGCAGTTTTATCACCCCCTCAGGCGTGAGCGCGCCATTCAGATGGCAGCAGCCACCCAGCACACGGCGCACACCAAACTCCGCATCGAGCCGGTCAAAGTGCGCCAGGCCGTTGAGTATCGGCAGGATCAGCGTGTCGGGTCCGATCGCGGGATAGACCGACAGTATCGCCGCTTCGAGGTCATAGGCTTTGCAGGCAAGCAGCACCAGATCGTATTCCCACTTCAGTTCGGTGTGCTGCACGGTGCGCACGGTCAGCGTGAAGCTGCTCTGCGGGTTCTCGATCCTCAGTCCGTTTTCCTTGAGGATTTCGGCACGCATGGGGCGCACGAGAAAAGTCACTTCGACACCCGTGCGACCGCTTTGCGCGGCCTGCGCGAGCTGTCCGCCGAAATAACCGCCGGTAGCGCCGGCGCCGACAACCAGAATTTTAAGGCTCATAAAGGCAGCTATCATTCGCGGCTGAAGCCGCTCCTACAAGGGTTTGATGAAATATCCAGGGTGGAGGGATTTAATCCTTTTCCGCGCGCAATGACAAGTGCGGCGCCCGCTTGCGGGCTCAGAAGATATAATGCCGCTTTACAAGTGAATAGAAAATACGCATGGACTGGCTGTTACTCACCAAGGCGCTGATCCTTGGCATCGTCGAGGGACTGACCGAATTTCTGCCGATTTCCTCCACTGGTCATCTGATCCTGGTGGGCGATCTGCTCGACTTCAATGACGAGAAAGGCAAGGTGTTCGCGATCGTGATTCAACTGGGCGCAATCCTGGCGGTGTGCTGGGAATACCGCGTCAAGATCGGTGAAGTGGTGGTAGGCATCGGTTCCAGCGCAGATGCGAATCGCTTTGTGCTGAATCTTTTCATCGCATTTCTACCTGCCGCGATTCTGGGTCTGCTATTCATCAAGACCATCAAGCAATATCTGTTTCATCCGGTGCCGGTGGCGCTGGCGCTCGTCGCCGGCGGCGTGCTGATACTGTGGGCCGAGCGCAGAAAGCATGTGGTGGATGTCGAGCGAGTGGAAGACATGGACTGGAAGCATGCGCTGAAGGTGGGATTGGTGCAGTGTCTTGCACTGATACCGGGTACTTCGCGCTCCGGTGCCACCATCATCGGTGGCTTATTTTTTGGCCTGTCACGCAAGGCCGCTACCGAGTTTTCCTTTTTCCTGGCGATTCCCATCATGTTCGCCGCCACTTTCTATGATGTTTACAAGCATCATGAGATTCTGCATTTTGACGATGTCGGCATGTTCGTGGTCGGTTTCGTCGCCTCGTTCATCAGCGCGCTGCTGGCAGTACGGGGGTTGTTGCGTTTCATCAGCCATCACGATTTCACGGTGTTCGCGTGGTACCGCATCGTGTTCGGGCTGATCGTGCTGGCGACGGCTTATTCCGGAGCGGTGCAGTGGTCAGCGGCTTAGGGGGCTATCGCCTTAGCCCTGCACCCATGGTAACCCCGCCGCTTTCCATCCGCCTTTGGCGCCGCGATGCCCGGTTGCATCCTTGTCACCTTCAAACCCCTCGAGAATATTGTAGCAATCCAGATACCCCTCTCCGCTGGCAGTGGCAGCGGCCTGGTGTGAGCGTCCGCCGGTGCGGCAGAGGAACATCACCAATGCTTCCTTGTCCACCTGGCTTTCCAGATAAGTGACAAAATCCGGGTTGGCGCGCATGCCGGGGTAGGTCTGCCATTCAATTTCGATTGCGCCCGGGATTCTTCCCACCCAGTCCCATTCGGCCCTGGAGCGCACATCCACCAGTTTGGCGCCGGGGGCTTGCTGCAGCAGGGTGAATGCTTCAGCGGGAAGCAATGCGCCTTCGTATGGCAGCTCCATTTCCTTGGCGCGTTGTTGCGCCCGCTCGAGTATTGCAGTGATGGTTCCCATGGTTGTCTATGCCAGCGTTGATTGAAAAATGTAATGTTATTCCATTTTTGCAATTGGTGTCAGGGAACCGCTGAGCAAGTTTTCCGTGGGGCGCATTGCTGGCAAAATATAACCTGTTTCAGATAACGGCATCGCTCGTGCTGATATAATCAGCGTTTTCTGCTTGTGCAGTTGTTTCGTAAAACCATAACCTTAGTCTGGAGAGAAAAATGGCGGTAGCCGACGTTTTGAAAATGATCCAGGACAACGAAGTCAAGTTCGTTGATCTACGCTTTACCGACACCCGCGGCAAAGAGCAGCATGTAACGGTTCCAGCCCATGCCTTCGACGCTGACCGGTTTGAGGACGGTCACGCGTTTGATGGTTCCTCCATTGCTGGCTGGAAAGGTATCCAGGCTTCCGACATGTTGCTGATGCCCGACCCCGATACCGCCAATATGGATCCATTCATGGATGAGGCCACGCTGATTCTCACCTGCGATGTGGTGGAACCGGCCGACGGCAAGGGTTATGACCGCGATCCGCGCTCGCTGGCAAAGCGCGGCGAAGCCTATCTCAAGTTCACCGGCATAGGTGACACGGCCTATTTCGGCCCCGAGCCAGAATTCTTCATTTTCGATTCCGTGACCTGGCATACCGACATGTCCGGCTGTTCGGTAAAGATTGAATCCGAGGAGGCGGCTTGGAGTTCAATGGAAAAATACGAAGGCGGCAATATCGGCCATCGCCCTGCGGTGAAAGGCGGTTATTTCCCGGTTCCTCCGGTGGATTCATTGCATGATATCCGTTCCGCCATGTGCCTTGCACTGGAAGAAATGGGTGTGGAAGTGGAGGTGCATCACCATGAAGTCGCGACTGCCGGTCAGTGCGAAATCGGTACCAAATACGGCAGTCTGGTGCAGCGCGCCGACTGGACACAGATACTCAAATATGTGGTGCACAACGTTGCCCATTCCTACGGCAAAACGGCAACTTTCATGCCCAAGCCGATAGTCGGCGACAACGGCTCTGGCATGCATGTTCATCAGTCGATCTGGAAGGGTGGGCAGAACCTGTTCTCCGGCAATGGCTACGCCGGATTGTCTGAAATGGCCTTGTATTACATCGGCGGGATCATCAAACACGCCAAGGCCCTGAACGCCATCACCAACCCTGGCACCAATTCCTACAAGCGCCTGGTGCCTGGTTTTGAAGCGCCGATCAACCTTGCTTACTCGGTCAGCAACCGCTCGGCCGCAGTGCGCATACCCTACGCCAACAGCCCTAAAGGGCGGCGGATTGAAGTGCGTTTCCCCGACCCCACTGCCAATCCTTATCTTGCCTTCACTGCGCTGATGATGGCCGGGCTGGACGGCATCCAGAACAAGATCCATCCGGGCGACCCGATGGACAAGAATCTTTACGATCTGCCACCCGAAGAGGCAGCCGGAATTCCGAATCCCTGCGCCTCGCTGGATGAAGCGCTGGATAGTCTGGACAAGGATCGCGACTTTCTCATCCGTGGCGGGGTATTTTCCAACGACATGATCGATGCCTACATTGAGCTGAAGATGGAGGAAGTTACGCGCTTTCGCATGACCACCCATCCGGTCGAGTTCGACATGTATTACAGCCTGTAACGGAACCAACAGCAATGAAAGGAAATGCCAGATGAATGTTCGCGTAATTTTATTTTCTGCCGTTTTGTTGATGGTGCTGGCCAGCTGTGGCGAGAAGGCTCCCGCTGACAAGCCTGAAACGGGGGCGTCATCGGTGCCGATGGGTGAGATAACGACAGAAAAGGAACTGCCATCGGTGTTGACGGAGGGTTTATCACCGGAGGAGAAGTCTGAATTGATGGACAAGATCATGCCGACTGCGCAGAAGGAAGGGCCCACGCCGGAAGAAAAATTCCTGCAATTGAGAAAAGATGCGGATGCGGGAAATGCCAAAGCGCAGAATGGCCTCGGCGTGATGTATTACACCGGCGAAGTGGTAACCAAGGATGCTTCAGGCAAGATCATGGATAACGACCCAGCAGCAGCAGCAGGTTGGTTCTACCGCGCCGCTGTTCAAGGGTATGCCGAGGCGCAATTCAACCTTGGCTTGATGTATGCCAATGGCGAGGGCGTGGCCAAGGATGAAGCCAAGGCTGTGGAATGGTTCAGGAAAGCTGCCGAGCAGGGGAATGTCGATGCGCAGAATAATCTGGGGGTGATGTATTACACCGGGGAAGGCGCACCCAAGGACATTGCCAAGGCCAGGGAATGGTTCAAGAAAGCCGCCGCGCAGGGGAATGCCGATGCACAGGCGAATCTTGACGCAATGAAATAATGGACACCTCTAGAAATCCGGATTTCGTCACAATACCCGCCAGCCATCATTCAAATAGTTTGCGCTGTCGCGGAGCATGCGGTCTCGCCAGTTGATGTAGTCCTCTGATATCACCTTTCATGTTGCCACGAGCGGCAAATCTACCCGGACCTTGACCCACGTTCGATGCATATCCCCAGTTTTTTCACGCCGCGTATCATGCCGAGTTTCGCCACGCTGACTTTTACCCACGGTGCTTTGAACTCCGTCAGAATAATTTGGGCGATGTGTTCGGCCAGGGCTTCCAGCAGCGAGAAATGTTTTTGCGAAAGGGTTTCGTTGATGCGTTTGACAATACGGGCGTAATCCAGCGCGTCCTCAAAATTGTCGGTCTGGCAGGCGCGGTTTGACGGCAAGGCAATTTCCAGGTCGAGCTGGATGGTCTGCGCAACCTTGCGTTCCCACGGGTAAATGCCGATCAAGGTTTTGGCCTTAAGTTCGTGCAGAAAAATGATATCCATTATTCGGGGTTTGGGAATTGAGGCGAATTTGGGGGGTGCTTCGTCAGCAGGCGGTTTTCACGTAGAATCAACGGGATTCTATTCTATTTGTAGAGGCGGCGCTAATCGCAATGACGATCATGGTTTTCATACTGCTGGCTTACTTGCTTGGATCCATTTCCTTCGCGCTGGTGGCGAGCTGGGTTTTCAAGCTACCTGATCCGCGTACTTATGGTTCGAGAAATCCCGGTGCTACCAATGTGTTGCGCAGCGGCAAAAAAGCGGCGGCGGTGTTGACACTGATGGGTGATGCCGGCAAGGGCTGGCTGGCGGTGGCGTTGGCGCAACATTTCGCGCCAACCTGGGGGCTGGGTGGCGAAGCGGTTGCTGCAGTGGCGCTGGCGGTTCTGCTCGGCCATGTATTCCCGATATTTTTGCGCTTCGAGGGCGGTAAGGGTGTGGCGACAGCAGTGGGAGTGCTGCTGGGATTGAGCCTGGAGATGGGGTTGCTGGCGATGGCGACCTGGATTCTGGTCGCGATGATCTGGCGCATTTCATCACTGGCTGCACTGACGGCGGCCGCGCTGGCGCCGCTTTATGCGGTTTTCTTTCTCGGCTTTGAGGTGAATGCTCTGGCGGTTCTCATCATGTCGCTGCTACTTATCTGGCGGCACAAGTCGAATATTTCCAATCTGATTGCCGGTAAAGAAGCGCGTATCGGTAAGAGCGGCTAAGGCGTTTCCAACAGTTCCAGATCCCAGCGCGCTCTCACCGTAAAACTACCCGCTTGCTGATCCCTGACACCTGATTGCTGCAACCGCATTGCGCCCGCGAATGCGATCATGGCGCCATTGTCGGTACAGAACTCAAGCTCGGGATAGAAAACGACTGCCCCCAACTCTTCTGCACGGCGGGAGAGACTTGCGCGCAGTTGACGATTAGCGCCCACACCGCCTGCGACCACCAGTTGGGTGAGGCCGCTCTGGGTCAGCGCTGCCAGCGATTTTTCCGTCAGCACTTCCACCATCGCTTCCTGAAAGGCAAGCGCAATGCCACCCCGGGTTTGCTGCGTGATGCCATGTTTGTTTGCCAGCGTGAGCACGGCGGTTTTCAGGCCGCTGAAGCTGAAATTGAGATCGCCGCTGTGGAGCATGGGACGGGGCAGTTTAAACTGCTTCGGTTTGCCCGATCTGGAAAATTCTTCGGCGAGTTCTGACAGCGCCGGGCCGCCTGGATAGCCGAGTCCTAGCAGTTTCGCGGTTTTGTCAAAGGCTTCACCCGCCGCGTCGTCCACGGTTTCGCCCAGCAATTTGTAGTGACCGATGCCGCTCACTTCCATCAACTGGGTATGGCCGCCGGAAACCAGCAG
>JAYUYT010000071.1:0-29282 GCA_043752345.1 Nitrosospira sp. | reverse complement strand
GATGTGGCCAGCCGCGCCGATATGAAATCGGATCTGCTGCAGGAACTGGAGCGACAAAAACAAGCGTTGGAATCTCTGCGCAGCAATCCCGATGTTTCCGAAGAAGCGCTGAACGAGATACTGAACAACATCCAGACTGCTTCTCGCAGCATACTGGATATGACTGGAAAGATTGGTGAGCACCTGCGCGAAAATGAGTGGTTAATGGGCATCAAGCAGCGCGTCGGCATACCTGGCGGCGCATGTGAATTCGATCTGCCTTCTTACCACTACTGGTTGCATCAGGATCCCGCGCTACGCCGCAAGGATATCAACGAATGGCTTGCGCCGATGCTGCCGATCCGGGATGGCTTCAGTATTGTGCTGCACCTGTTGCGCAATAACGGCAAAACCTTCCGCCAAACCGCCGCTAATGGTACGTTCCAGCAGACGGAAATGGGGGTGGGGCGCGCAGCGCATATGCTGTGCCTGAAACTGGATGAGAATCTACCCTGTGTTCCGGAAATCAGCGCCAACAAGTATGCTCTCAACATCCGTTTCGTCATCTCCGGCTCAAAGCAGAAAACCAAACTATATGAAAGCGATGTGGAATTTGAACTGACTTTCTGTAATCTGTAATCTATAATCTATAATCGACAAGCTGCTTTGCAGCCTTGCATCCACCATCCACAGTTGTTCAACCGTTTATTCTGACACGCCACGCCGGCTTTTCATGAAACAACCCATTGTCAACTGCCCTCAGTGTGGCAGAGTCATTGTGTGGGATCCCGCCAATCGTTATCGCCCATTCTGTTCCGAGCGCTGCAAGATGATCGACTTGGGGCAATGGGCTACGGAATCCTATCGCATCCCGGAAACAGAGAAACAGGAAGACTGGGAAATAAAGGACAAAGAGTAACGGACCCTCCGCAGGCTATTCTGTCCAACCGCTGTTTCAGTTTCCCTCAGCAACATGGTATCAATCCCGTCAAGCGCACTCCCTGCCATGCTCCGCATCATGCCAATGCCATGCCCCCCATGCTCCCAAGTCGTGATTAGGTCCTCCCGGCGCAAGCCGCCCAAGGCATAAACCGGCAGCGGATAATCGCGGATGAGCATGGCAAATTTTCGCCAGCCCAGCGCCGAAGTCAGCGGATGACTCAGTGTTGGCAACACCGGCCCCAATACCACAAAATCCATGGCCAGTTGCGCGGCACGAAAGAGCTCCTCGGCATTGTGACAGGATGCGCCGCACCAGCCGCTATCAGGACGACTGGAGAGATCCATCAACTGTACTGATGGGAAATGCACTCCGTCCGCACCGATTTCGCGCGCTAACCTGACATCGCCATTCACCAATACTCGTGCACCATGCTGATGGGCCAGCGCAACCACTGCACCTGCAAATGCCCGCAATTCATCTCGTGCCATCCCTTTCTCACGCACCTGCACCAGTCGTAAGCCCTGCTGCAAAGCGCTCCCTAGCCGCTCCAGTGAAAGTTGCACGCCCAGCTCTGCAGCATTGGTGATGGCATAAACCGATGGCAGGCCAAGCGCTCGCAATACCGGCGCATTGGCCGGCAGCATCGGTTCCACCACGACATGCTCGATGGACTGCCAGGATAATTCCTGCTGCTCATGTGGATGCGGCTCGCCATGCCATTGCACTACCCGGTAAAAACACAGGCGCACGGTGGCATGGGCATAGGTAAAAACGCGGGTGATCCAGGGGTAGGCATGTTCGACCTGTATCCCCAGTTCTTCCAGCAACTCACGCCTGAGAGCATGCGGCACAGACTCATTGGGCTCTACCTTGCCGCCGGGAAATTCCCAGTAGCTTGCATAAGGTTTGCCTTCAGGTCTGCGCGCAAGCAGGAAACTGCCGTCAGACCGGATGATGACTGCGGCGGCGACGTCAATAACTGGAGAAGAATGAGCCATGATGGAATAAGTGAAAGGATGGTTGGCTGGAGTTGCAGGGCCGGATTTTGCAACGGTGCTACAAATAACTTCTCACTTGTTTACGCCAATTCCTGTCCCGTGTTTTCCCGCCCAGTCACGCGCGAACTGCCAAGCTACCCGCCCACTGCGGGAGCCGCGCTCCAGTGCCCATTGCAGTGCGGCTGCGCGTACTGTGGGAAGCATCTCCGCGATACCGAAATAGGCCAGCCAGTGGCTGACGATATCCAGGTACTGATCCTGGTCGAAAGGATAGAACGACACCCACAAACCAAAACGCTCCGACAAGGAAATTTTCTCCTCGATTGGTTCACTCGGATGAATTTCTGCACCAACATGCTTGGTGTCGAGATTGTCCTGCATGAACTCCGGCATCAGGTGGCGGCGATTGGAAGTGGCATAGACCAGAACATTCTCCGAAGCCGTGGCGATGGAACCATCCAGCACCACTTTCAGTGCCTTATAGCCAGGCTCATCGGCTTCGAACGACAAATCATCGCAATATAAAATAAAGCGCTCCGGCCGCCGACATATCTGTTCGACGATATCGTGCAAATCAGTGAGGTCATGTTTTTCCACTTCAATCAAACGCAACCCCTTGGCAGCATACTTGTTCAGTACCGCTTTCACCAGCGATGACTTGCCAGTACCGCGCGCACCGGTAAGCAACACGTTGTTGGCTGGGTAGCCTTGCACGAACTGGCGGGTGTTGCGGTCTATGAGTTTTTTTTGTGCGTCGATGCCGTGCAATGCAGCAAGCGCAATACGATGGGGATGCGTGACCGGCTGAATGAATCCGGTGCCGTCGCGTTTGCGCCAGCGAAAAGCAATTGCGGCTCGCCAGTCAATGGCAGGCTGCTCAACCGGCAACAGCTTCTCCAGGCAAGAGAGCAGTTGATCGGCACGGCTGTACAGTTTGTCAAAATCGCTCATGAGTTCAAGACATCAACTGCGATAGCTCGCATTGATCCTTACATAATCATAGGAAAAATCGCAGGTCCATACCGTGGTTGACGCCGGTCCCCGATTGAGCACAACCCGTACGGTAATTTCAGCCTGCTGCATCACCCGCTGGCCATCCTGCTCCAGATAGCTCTGTGCCCTACCGCCATTTTCCGCAACCAACACGTCATCGAGATAGAGCTGCAGCTTGCTTACATCAAGATCATCGATACCCGCGTAACCGATGGCTGCGAGTATCCGGCCCAGATTCGGATCGGAGGCAAAGAAAGCAGTTTTTACCAGCGGCGAGTGGGCAATGGCGTATGCGGCCTTGGCGCATTCATCCTGGGTTTTCCCACCTTCAATCCGCACGGTGATGAACTTGGTGGCACCTTCACCATCACGCACAATGGCTTGCGCAAGCTGCACCGCCACGTCCGTCAGCGCCTGCTGCAATGCACTGAATTCGGCGCTGCCCTTGTCTGCAATTTCCGCATGGCCAGCGCGGCCGGTTGCAATCAGGATGAAAGCGTCATTGGTCGATGTATCTCCGTCCACCGTGATGCGATTGAACGAGTGGTCCGCCACATGCCGCACCATCTGCTGTAACAGCGGCAGACTCACAACCGCATCGGTCGCCATATAGCCTAACATGGTCGCCATGTTGGGATGTATCATGCCGGAACCTTTGGCAATCCCGGTAATGGTCACGGTGGCGCCATTGAGTGAAATCTGCTTCGATACCGCCTTGGGCACAATATCGGTGGTCATGATCGCTTCAGCCGCAGCAAACCAGTTGTCCGGTTTGAGATTGGCCAGCGCGATGGGTAAGCCTGCAACAATCTTCTCCAGCGGCAGTGGCTCCATGATGACACCGGTGGAGAACGGCAACACCTGCCGCGCATCACAACCCAGCATTGCGGCCAGTTCGGCGCAGGTAGTGCGGGCGCGGGTAATCCCTTGTTCACCGGTACCGGCATTAGCATTGCCGGTATTGATCACCAGTGCGCGGATTGAGGATTTGAAAGCAAGATGGGAGAGATACTCTTGCGCCACTATCACCGGTGCAGCACAGAAACGGTTTTGCGTAAACACGCCGGCAACCTGTGCGCCTTCATCCAGCGCAATCACCAGCAAATCCTTGCGATTGGATTTTTTGATTCCCGCTGCGGCGATGCCGAGCGACACGCCTTTTATTGACAGCAATTGTTCAGCTAGGGGTGGGGTAATATTGACTGGCATGGTGATAAAATTGTTAAAGTTGCGTTATCCTAACCTATCTGCAGCATGGCGCTTTCATATTTACCAGGCTCGCACAGGTAGCATTTCCGTAATCAATTGATTATTATAGAGCGGCGTTATTGATAAGCCCGGAGAAAAAGAATGAATTTCGACAAGGAACTGGACGTGCGTGGCCTGGTTTGCCCGCTGCCAATCCTGCGTACCAAGAAATCCCTGGCAGATATGATCACCGGGCAGGTGCTGAAAGTTGCTGCCACCGATCCCGGTGCAATCATTGATTTTCAGGTCTTCGCTGAGCAAACGGGAAATGAACTGCTGTCCCTGTCGGAAACAGCAGGAGAGTTCATATTTTACATGAGGAAGAAATGAGGTAATTTGGTGCAATTGGGGTAAAGATTAGGTCAGTACGGCCGATAACAGATATAACGTGGATGAGCTCTCGGGAAGAATAGTGACTCAAATATTAACTTTATATATGAATAAGTTCACTGCTAGCACGCTGGAAGTAGATAGCCAGCATCTGCTGGAGTCTATAGCCAGGCTCACGGAGAAGCGGGATCAAGGCGCGCTCGAGCAATACCTGATCGATACACTGCTGGAATTGGTCGTGGCAGATGAGATTCACTTATATGCAGCAGAGACGACCATCGATGGCCTTTCTCTGAAGCCATTGGTACAAACATCCGCTACCTTATGTACCGCTTTCGATCCGAGCGAGGGCGCCATTCGCTCCCTCGAGCAGGATCCGGATGTACCGCGAGTGTTAGCTCTACAGGCATATGTCACCCGTGATCCAGATGCGACTGGTCAGCATCGCATCATTTACCCCATCCGTAGCAGCCAGGAAATAATTGGCATACTGGTCGTATTCACGCACAGCACAAGTCCCGCGCATCATGAGCTCACTTCCGCATTTATCCGGATTTACCGCAATCACATGCAATTGCTGCATGACAATAAGCACGACATACTCACCGGCCTTCTCAATCGGAGGCAATTCGATGCCGAGATCATGGAACTCATGGCTGCTTGCTATGGCCACTCTCGCCGAGATTCTGATATGAATTTCAAAGCTTGTCTCGCAATTATGGATATCGACCATTTCAAGCTGATTAACGACAACCATGGCCATCTCTATGGCGATGAGGTACTGTTACTGTTTGCCCAGCTCGCAGAGCAAACATTCCGCAATGACGATTTATGCTTCCGCTTTGGTGGCGAGGAGTTTATTGTGGTATTGAAACGTATCGACATCAAACTTGCCATGCCTGTACTGGAGAGATTCCGCGTTATGGTGGAAAATTTCGCTTTTCCACAGGCGGGACGAATCACTGTCAGCATTGGGGTGGTCGAAATTCTTTCCCAGGAACTGCCGACCAGCATCATCGAACAGGCCGATCAGGCGCTGTATTACGCCAAAAGAAATGGGCGCAATCAGGTGTGGAGTTACGAGAAACTGGTCGAAATAGGTGCAGTAACGGTGGCCGAGCATAGCAGTTCTGTGGAACTGTTTTCGTAAGCCTGTTGATGAAAAGGTAAATGAACAAGACTGCTGAGTCAATACCGGAATCCGAACGCGACAGCCAGACTCCCAAATGCTTGGAATGTGTTCACTACTTCATTACCTGGGACACGAGCTTTCCCTATGGCTGCCGGGCGATGGATTTCAAGAGTAAGCGCAGCCCGCATCTGGACGTTCTGCAATCTTCTGGCAATCCTTGTTTGATGTTCACATTACGCCAGCGATTTGCAAACGGACATTCGGATTAAAGTGCTGCGCATGCATCAGCAGCGGCAACCAGCTTGCGATAGCGTGCCAGCCACTGCAGCGGGATGGGAGACTCCGCGTCACCCTGCTTCGCCTTATACGCTGCAACGATGGCGCCCAGCATGATGGCACGACCGCAATTGTCTCCCCCCGCGCGAATATTGGCCTCGATTGCGCTGCGATAATCCGGCGCGTGCTGCGCGATATGGAAAACCACCGGCAAACCTTCAGCAACATGGCAAGCCATGCCGAAGTCTGCGGCCACTGCAACGCTATCCAATGTTGGCACAGCGAGTGCCCGCTTCAGTAACGGCCTGAGGGTATTGCCTGCAAACGGCAAGGCGCTGACCAATGCCAGTGCAATCGCTGTCCCACGCAACACTTCGAACAATACAGCAGCGGAACATTGCGCAGCGGCAACCGCCAGTACATTGTTATTGGTGACGCGCACCACCTCTTCAACCCGTTCCATCAGCACTGCCAGCGTTCCGCTATGGGCCACCACCACTGGCGGCAGTGCCGCCAGTGCCGCAAACTGGTCGTCGTCCGCACCGGATGCTGCTGGGAATTCTGTCGGCTCCAGCGGCAGCAACGTGCGTAGCGTCAGGCGGGTGGGCGAATCCACATAGCCGACAAACGCGCCGCCCGGCCCAAAGTGTGTGCGGTATTCAATCTGGTACTCGGTACGCTTGAACTCGCCATGCTTCACCAGATGCTGCAGCAGCAATAGGCACACCTCACCGTAACCGGTTGATTCCCCGGCCACCTTGCCACCATGTGCGAAGTAACCCTTGGTGCCGGCGTAATCGGCTGCATCAGGTGACAAGAATACCAAGCCCTTCCTCGCTTCAATTTCTGCAATACGTGCGGGATCGTAAAGCCAGTGCAGGCCAAGCGTAGCGGAGTCGGCGACAAGTGCGCCAAGAATAGCAGCAGTACCCGGATTCATTTCCTGTGTATGGTCGTAGCGAAACTGTTCCAGACTAGACTTCTTCTTCAGCGGGTAATTTGCGCGCTTCGTCTTCCAGCATCACCGGAATGCCATCCTTGATGAGGAAAGCCAGCCGATCTGCTTTGCAGATCAGTTCGTTTTCGGTTTTTTTGTACAGCAACGGACCCTTACACAGCGGACATACCAAAATGTCGAGCAGTCTTGCATCCATGGATTATTTCCTCGATTTGTAAATCTCTAGGTCAGTCCGGCGCCAACCCCTGCCGGTACTGTCCATGTTCAATACTTCCTATCTGTCGGATAAAACTTGTTTGCTACTTGCCACCTCTGGTTTCGGTCGTGAAGGTAATGCGATTGTACCCCGCCAGACGTGCGGCCTCCATGACTGCAATGACAGACTGATGCGTGGCACTGGCGTCGGCATTGATAACGATTATAGGGTCGCTCTGGTCGCCTGCAGCGGCACGCAATTCTCCACTGAGTCCTTCAGCACTGGAATATTTGATGGGGGTACGGTTGATCACATAACTGCCGGTGGCGCTAACCGAAACATCGATGGTGTTGGGACGTGCAGCTGGCTTGTCCGCAGTCGCTTGCGGTAAATTGATTTCCAGTTCGGAAAATTTCGAATAGGTGGTGGTGATCATCAGAAAAATCAGAATCACCAGCAATACGTCTATCATCGGAATCAGGTTGATTTCCGGATCTTCTTTTGGCCTGCCACGCTGGAAGTTCATGGAGTGATTTAATCGTATTGTAGAGAGTGAATAGTAAGCGAGGAACAGCTTATACTATCGAATCAGATTTTCCGCTCGCCGTGAACAGTCTCCACCAGTTTCAGTGCCTGCAATTCCATTTCCACCACCAATGAATCCACTTTGGCTCGGAAATGGCGGTAAAAAATCATGCTGGGAATCGCTACCAGGATACCAAACGCAGCGTTGTAGAGCGCCACGGCAATACCGTGGGCAAGCTGCGCCGGATTGCCGCCGCCACCAGTCGGAGAATTTGAGCCGAAAATCTCGATCATCCCAACCAGGGTGCCAAACAAACCCATCAGCGGGCTTAAAGATGCAATGGTACCCAGAGTGGTGAGATAACGTTCAAGGTCATGGGCGACGGCGCGGCCAGCTTCCTCAATCGATTCTTTCATGATTTCGCGCGTGCTTTTGTCGTTCTTCAGTCCCGCTGCGAGAATCTGTCCAAGGGGAGAATGTTGGTGTAACCGCGCCAGCATCTCTGCGTTCACACCATTCTTCTGGTACTCCTGAACTACTCTGGGCAACAAGTCTCTGGGTGTCACGATGCTTGGGCGCAAAGCCCACAAGCGTTCACCGATAATACCAACAGCAACGATGGAAGCTAGAATAATTGGCCAGACTGGCCAGCCGGCAGCTTGAATCAAAGCAAACATCAATAATCCCCTCAGTAGCTCTGATGCCAGAATCAGAGCCGTAATGTATCTTGCCCCTGTGTTTTCAGCAAGGATGAGGCTATGTTTTTTTGACTAGAGACAGAGGAGACAGAGGACTTTTCTTGTCCACAATTACTGTGGATAAGTTTGTGGACAATCTGCCAATAGAGTCAGTAACCCATCCTTCCATAACGATATTTTCTGGTGCGCTCAATTTTTGAACTAGTAATTTACCATTGTTAAACAAGTAGTTACACATACACTCAGGATACGTGCGGGTTTGCCGGTTGCAATTATGTGACCTTCGTTACAGATGTGGATTACTGTAGAATGTCAAGATGAATTTTCTTCACGAAACAGAGAGTTCCCGCGCAGTTTTGAGCGTGAGCGAATTAAACCATAGCGCCAAGGAGTTGCTGGAACATGCTCTCCCGTTACTGTGGGTTTGCGGTGAAATTTCCAATCTCAAATGTTATAGCTCCGGCCATTGGTATTTCTCCCTCAAGGACGAAAATGCCCAAGTACGCTGCGTCATGTTCCGTCACAAGAACCAGTATCTGGACTGGCAACCCAAGGATGGCATGCAGGTGGAAGTGCGCGCACTGGTGACGCTGTATGAAGCACGCGGGGATTTTCAACTGAGTGTCGAAACCGTCCGCCGAGCCGGATTGGGCGCATTGTTTGAGGCGTTTGGGCAACTCAAAGCCAAACTGGAAAAAGAGGGATTGTTTGAATCCGTCCGCAAAAAACCGCTGCCGCCTTTTCCGCAACAGATCGGCATCATCACTTCTCCTGCCGCTGCCGCACTACACGACGTACTCTCCACCTTGCAGCGCCGCATGCCTTCCCTGCCGGTGGTCATTTACCCCACCCTCGTACAGGGCGACGGCGCTGCGCTAAAAATAGCCGAGGCCATACAAACAGCTGCAACACGTGCCGAGTGCGCGGTACTGATACTATGCCGCGGTGGCGGCAGCATCGAAGACTTGTGGGCATTCAATGAAGAGATTGTGGCGCGGGCCATCGCTGCCTGCTCCATTCCCATCATCTGCGGGGTGGGCCACGAAACCGATTTCACTATCGCTGATTTTGTCGCTGATGCACGCGCACCTACGCCTACCGGCGCGGCGCAACTCGCCTGCCCGGAGCGTGTAGAGTTGCTGCAGCGTGCAGCAAACCTGTGCGGCCGCATGCAGCGCATGATGCAGCGCGAGATCGAAAGCCGCATGCAGGAAACCGACATACTCGCGCGCCGCCTGGTACATCCTGGTGAGCAAATCCGTAATCAGCTCGTCCATCTGCAGCATTTACGCGAACGGCTCGCCGGCGCCTGGCTGCGATATTCCGAAAGCAGACACTGGCGCTTGCGTGAACTGAGTCAGCGCTTCACTGCTGCCCGCCCCGACATTTCCCGCCTGATCGAACAACAGCATGAACTGGGTGTGCGTTTGCGCCGCGCCGTTGCCCACCGTAACGAGACACTCGCAATGGTACTGCAGCGCCAGCAAGCACATCTCGCCCACCTTAACCCGCAATCCGTGCTGGAGCGCGGCTACAGCATCGCTTATGCCGCCGATGGCGCAATATTGCGCAACAGCGACCAGGTCAACATCGGTGATAACATCCGGGTAACATTCGCGACAGGCTGGAGCAAGGCGAATATCTTGGAGAAAGGCAAATAGATATGCCGAATTATGCAGCAACCCTGATAAACTCGCAGACGATGCAAGTCTGCCGGGGATAGCAGTACAGACTGACTGTTCGCGTCAATTTACGGCGACCCGGCAACATTTTTCAACGGCACCACAAGTGTCGCCTCTATTCATCAAGGATATTTCCCCATGCCCAGAACCTTTTTCATGCTCGGCGCCATCAACGCATTCCTGTGCGTCGCTTTCGGTGCCTTTGGCGCGCATGGCCTGAAACAAAGACTCTCCGTCGACATGCTTGCGGTATATCAGACCGGCGTACAGTATCACTTCTACCATGCGTTGGGCCTGATCGTGGTCGGCCTGGTGTTGTTGCACCTTCCCAAATCCAGGCCCGTCGTACTGTCAGGCTGGCTGATGCTCACAGGAATCGTGCTGTTTTCCGTCAGTCTTTATGCGTTGAGCCTGACGGGCATCCGCGGGCTCGGTATGATCACGCCATTCGGCGGCGTGGCTTTTCTGAGCGCGTGGGCGTTGCTTGCCTATGGCGTATGGACTGCAAAATAGCCTCTCCTGCCGATCAGTCGACAATGTCGTAGCACTACCATCATGACACTCCACCACTTCTTCTCCCCTTGTCCGCGCGGACTGGAATCCGTACTCGTCACCGAACTGGAACAGCTCGGCGCGTCTGGTACACAGGCACGCGACGGCGGCGTGCAATTTCAGGGGGACTGGAGCATCTGCTACCGTACCAACCTGCAAAGCCGCATTGCCAGCCGTGTTCTATGGCAGATTGCGAGCCAGCCCTATACGGGCGAGGCCGATATTTACAAAACCACGCACGCATTACCCTGGAACGAGTGGTTTGCCCCGGCGCTCACTATCCGCGTCAACGTGGCAGCAATCAAATGCCCGTTGCGCAGTCTCGATTTTGTCACGCTCAAAATCAAGGATGCCGTGTGCGACAAGTTCCGCGAAATCACCGGCACCCGCCCCAGTGTAGACACGACGCAACCGGATATCCGCATCCACGGTTTTCTCGACGCGCGGAAATTTATCCTGTATCTGGATACCTCCGGCGATGCCTTGTTCAAGCGCGGCTTGAGGAAAGCTGCTGGACAAGCGCCGTTGCGAGAAAATCTTGCCGCCGGCATTTTGCGTCTGGCAGGCTGGCAACCGGGTGTTCCATTGCTCGATCCGATGTGCGGCAGCGGCACCTTCCTGCTAGAAGCAGCGCAAATGGCGTTGAATATTGCACCCGGATCAGGACGCAGCTTTGTTTTTGAGAAACTCAAGCAATTCGATCACACACTGTGGCATAAGCTGAAGCAAGAGGCGGTAGCGCAGCAGAAACAGAGAACGCCTCAACCGATCTTCGGCAGCGATTTGTATGGCGATGCTCTGGCTGACGCCCGCGCCAATCTGGCTGCAGCGGGATTCTCCGAAGTGGTTGAGCTGAAACAGGCGAATGTGCTAGAGATTTCCGCACCTGCGCCGACCGGCATACTGGTCACCAACCCGCCCTACGGAGTGCGTATAGGCGAGCAGCAACAGCTTGCAGAGCTCTATCCGAAACTGGGGGATGCGCTGAAGAAGAAATTCAGCGGCTGGAATGCCTATATTCTCACCGCCGATCCGCTGCTGCCAAAATTAATCCGCTTGACTGCCTCACGCCGCACCCCTTTGTTCAACGGTGCGCTTGAATGCCGTTTGCTGGAATATAAAATGGTGGCGGGCGGAATGCGGAAAGTACCGGCAATGGACCCCAAACAGCGGCCGGATCAGACTTCCCCTGACAGTCGAAACTAATCGATGAAGCCAGGAATAAGGCTCATTTTCCTGTTGATTTTTCTGGGCTGCGCCGGCGCGCTTGGTTACGCCCTGTATCTGCAACTGGTAAGGCATCTGCTGCCTTGTCCGCTTTGCGTCGTGCAACGCGTTGCTTACTGGCTGGTGGGCTTGATCGCCTTGCTGGCATTTCTCCACAATCCGCGTGCGGCAGGACGTCGGCTGTACAGCGTCCTGATAACCGTGTTTGCGTCTGCCGGGGCGATTGTCGCACTGCGTCATGCCTGGTTGCTGCGCTATCCAGAAGCATTCGAATGCGGCATCAGCCCGGAAGAAAAATTCCTCAACGCTTTGCCGATCGCCCAATGGTGGCCCAGCATGTTCGAGGCAAATGGAGATTGTGCTGATTCGACGTGGGAATTCATGTCACTCACTATTCCAGACTGGTCGGCAATTTTATTCGTGACCTTTGGCGGCCTGGCAGGCTATGCCTTCTTTGCCAGGTACAATCGACGCTAAGGAATCGGGGGCGGATAGGTCTGATCGTGGAAGAAATAGACTGGCACAATCTGCTGCCCTACTTGAAAAACTGAACTTGCAGCCCAATAATTTGTTCCAATAGACTGTTTTCTGCGGAGCTTAACGGAGTCACATCAATGAAACGTATTTTCCTGTTCATGGTTACCAATCTGGCAATCCTGCTCGTGCTGAGCATTACATTGCGGTTATTGGGTATAGATCGCATCCTGGATGCCGAGGGTGGCGGGATAGATTTCAATTCCCTGCTGATTATGGCGGCAGTGATCGGTTTTGGCGGTTCACTGGTTTCGCTTGCCATGTCCAAGTGGAGCGCGAAACGGATGGTTGGCGCGGTGGTAATCGAGCAGCCATCCGATCCGACTGAACGCTGGCTGCTAGAAACAGTGCAGCGTCAGGCTGAACTCGCTGGCATCGGCATGCCGGAAGTGGCGATCTATGATGCGCCCGACGTGAATGCCTTTGCCACCGGCATGAACCGCAACGATGCGCTGGTGGCAGTAAGCAGCGGTCTGCTGCGAAACATGAGCAAGGACGAAATCGAAGGCGTGCTGGCGCACGAAATAAGCCATGTCGCCAATGGTGACATGGTGACGCTGGCGCTGATTCAGGGCGTGGTCAATACCTTCGTTATTTTTCTGTCGAGGATAATCGGCCATACGGTGGATCGGGTCGTATTCAAAACCGAGCGTGGCCATGGGCCGGCTTTCATGATTACCAGTATTGTGGCACAAATGGTGCTGGGCGTTCTCGCCAGCATGATCGTCATGCGGTTCAGCCGTCAGCGTGAATTCCGCGCGGATGCTGGCGGGGCACAGCTGGCGGGACGCAACAAAATGATCGCCGCCCTGGAACGCCTGAAACAGCAGCATGCGCCGTCGCAGTTGCCGGATAAGATGGCGGCGTTCGGCATTTCAGGCAAGAGTGACGGTATCAGGAGCCTGTTCATGTCACATCCGCCGCTCGAGATGCGCATCGCCGCATTACGTGCAGCGCCTTAATATCCGGTAATTCTGGTTAATATCCCGGCGGAGCGCATGATGCGCCCCGCCGTTTTTTATGGGATGTGTGTCAGGAACCTGACTAGACTGCGGCCGCAAGACCGCTGCTATACGTACAGCAGACTGCGGTTTACTTGGAACTCTCGGGCGGGCGTTCCATCACAGTCACGTTAGATGTGGATGGCCCTTGGACTTTTGACTCGCTCAGAATATCTTCGTCGGCTTTGCGGCGTGGCGGATTGCCGTCATGCACCAGGCTGCGGCGCCGCTGCAGGTAGGCATCGCGCAGGAATTCGTACTTATCCAGCGCAGCTTCTTCCAGTGTCTTATCGGTATCCAGCAGATCCGCACGCTGATCGGTTACTCTCGTCGCCCCGACCACCGGACCGATAAAAGGAGCAACAAAGAAGCTGCCCACAAAGACAGGGTCGGTAGCCAAGTCGACCACGAGTCCACCAGTATCACGCAGTGAGCTGGGTCCCAAAAAAGGCAGCATCACGTAAGGCCCGCTAGAAACGCCATAATAACCCAGAGTCTGGCCAAAATCTTCCTTACGTTTTTCCAAACCGATGTCACTGGCTATGTCAATTATGCCTCCCAAGCCAAAGGTGGAGTTAACTATTAACCGCCCGCCACTGGAAGCCGCATTTGCAAACTTGAGTTGCAGAAGACTGTTAACTGTCACCCCTATATCGTCAAAATTGGAACGGACATTTCCAATCATCATCCGGATAGGAGCGGGTACTACAGCTTTGTAGCCCTTCGCCACCGGCTCCATTACATAGTCATCGACCTTTTCATTGAACTTGAATACGGCACGATTGCCCGATTCCCATGGATCTTTCTGCTCAGAGGTAAGCTCCGGCTGGTCTTTCTGGGTTTGGATCGTGGCGCAACCGGTGAGAACAAATCCCAGTAGCAGCAGGGCAAGAAGCTTGAAGGGTGCGAGACGACTCATATTCAGGATGTTCCAGTTGGGTGTTGTTACAGTCGAAGGGTAAAATTTTGCCACAAATACACGGCGGATTCAACCTTGAGGTGCAATTTGTCAATACACAAAGAAAGCAATAATATCGATCTTCTGCACACGTATGACTTGTTATCGGTGGTACTGGCCAAAACTTTACCCCCTATTTACTCTACCCCGCGCCTGGCAAACTCCTTGAGACGAAAACCGAGCAGCCAGAGTGTGGCAAAGTAACTTGCCGCACCCAGCAGCACTACCCAAGCCAGCCATATGGCCCGTTCTGTCGCGGAACTCGCCAGCCATGATGCATCCCTGTCCGTGGCAAACCACAGCGCCACCCCCATCACCGCCAGCGCCAACAATACTTTAATAAAGAAAATCATCCAACCCGGCTGCGGCTGATAGATTTTATGGCTGCGCAGCTTGTAGTAAAGCAGCCCGGCGTTGAGACACGCACCCAGACCGATCGCCAGTGCCAGTCCGGCATGGCGTAACGGTACGATGAACGCAAGATTCATCAATTGAGTGGCAATAAGGGTAATGACCGCGATTTTCACTGGTGTCCTGATATTTTGCCGTGCGTAGAACCCTGGGGCCAGTACTTTCACCAGAATCAGCCCCACCAGCCCCACACTGTAGGCCATTAACGCGTCACGCGTCATCCACACATCATTAGCGGAAAATTCGCCGTGATAAAACAGAGTGGTAATCAGCGGGGTAGCAAGTAGCGCCAGTGCCAGCGCCGCAGGCAGCGTCAATAGTACGGTCAGGCGCAGGCCCCAATCCAGCAGCCGCGAATATTCTTCGCTACTGTTATCAACATAATGCCGGGATAACGATGGCAGTAGTACAGTCCCCAGCGCCACACCCAGCAGCCCGGCGGGGAATTCCATCAAACGATCAGCATAGTAAAGCCACGACACACTGCCGGTAATGAGGAACGAGGCAAAGATGGTATTGATCAGCAGGCTGATCTGGCCGACCGACACGCCGAATATTGCCGGGCCCATTTGCCTGAGTACGCGCCATGCGCCAACATCACTGGATTTAAAACGTAGACGGGGCATCATTTTGATACGCATCAGAAATGGCACCTGAAAGGCGAGCTGGAGCGCGCCGCCAATGAGGACCGCCCAAGCTAGCGCCAGCACCGGCGTATCCAGCAGCGGAACAAGCCATAGGGAACAGCCGATGAATGACAGATTCAGCAGCGCAGGGGTTACTGCTGGCACGGAAAATTTACCGTAGGTATTGAGTATACCCCCCGCCAGCGCCACCAGCGAGACGAACAAAATGTACGGGAATGTGATACGCAGCAGTTCGATAGTCAGCGCGAATTTCTGCGGGCTGGCGGAGAATCCTGGCGCACTCACATAAATCAGCAGCGGTGCAGCAATCACGCCTATCAGCGTGACCACGAACAGCGCGATTCCCAGCAGCGTCGTCACATGATCGACAAAATCACGTGCTTCCTGTGGCGTGCGGCTGTTCTTGTATTCCGCAAGTATCGGCACAAATGCTTGCGAAAACGCACCCTCGGCAAATATGCGGCGCAACAGATTGGGAATGCGAAAGGCAACAAAAAAAGCATCTGTGGCTATGCCCGCGCCAAAAATACGGGCAATCAACACATCGCGCACGAACCCGAGAATGCGGGATACCAGAGTCATGCCGCTGACGGTAGCGAGGGTTTTGAGCAGATTCATGGGGGAGTATGTTACCCTGAATACCCTTGCTGGTTCATATGAATAGGCGATGATCCGGTCAGATTCTTGCTCTCGCCCTGCGGGTGACGATCCATCACTTTTTCGTCAGTATCTCTTTATTTCTCCTTGCAAGATGCTGCGAATAAACGTAGAATTCGCGTCTTTTCGGCAACAGTCGAATGAATTGAGGAATTTTCATGGCCAATAGCGCCCAAGCCAGAAAACGTGCAAGACAAACCGTTAAGCAACGTGATCACAATACCAGCCTGCGTTCAGAATTACGCACTGCGATCAAACATATAAGAAAGGCTGTTGAGACCGGCGACAAAACTGCAGCACAAGCCGCGTTCAAAGCTTCCATCAGCACTGTGGACTCGATCGCCGATAAGCGGATCATCCACAAGAACAAGGCTGCACGCCACAAGAGCCGCCTGTCCGCCGCCATCAAGGCAATGACCTGACCCGGTAAACCGCATAAAAAAAGCCCGGACGTTTCCGGGCTTTTTTATTTTCCCAATCCCCTCGTATCCGCGCCGCCGCACTGCCCTTCCGGAAAACTGCGGACTCATGCTCATGAGCGTTGCATTCTAGCGCCTTATACACGGCGCCCCCTGAAACCCCTTGCAGGGCTTGCAATCACCAGTGTTTTGGCGCATAAAACCATTTTGGGAATGGGTAGTGCCACATGAAAAAGCCAGCCAGCCGGATACTCGTCATCAATGATGAAAAACTGGTGCTGAAGGAACTCACCAAGGGGTTGAACGCCGCCGCCAAATCCCTGGAAAATCCCTTGGGCATCAGTTTCATTGGCGTCACCACTGCGCACGAGTCACTACAAGCAATCGAGGCGGACGGTGACATTCAGGCGGTGGTAGTGGACGACACGCTTTATACCTTGAAAAATGCAGAAAAGGGCTCCCGCAGCCTGCAAATGACTGCGCTGGAACTGGTACAGAAAATTAATCGTTTTCGTCCCGAGCTGAATATCTACATTCTGATCGCGCAGGAACAAGAAGACGAAGTGGTGGACGCCCTCTTTTCCGAAACGGTGGATGGTTATTTCTACCGCGAGGAACGGGATTACCGCGGCATGTACCGTATTCTCAATGCCCAACTGCAGGAAAAAGCGCGCACCCCGTTCTATGATCAGCTCAAGAATTATGTATTGATGGCGAAGGACGCCTGGCACACGCCCGGGCATTCCTCCGGCGATTCGTTACGCGACAGCCCCTGGGCCAGCGATTTCTATGAGTTCTTTGGCGAGCATATTTTCCGTGCCGACCTGTCCGTATCGGTGCCGATGCTAGACTCGCTGATGGAACCTACCGGCGTGATTGCGGAAGCACAGAAAATCGCAGCCAAGGCATTCGGTGCGCAACGCACATTTTTCGCCACCAACGGCACTTCCACCGCCAACAAGGTGATATTCCAGACTCTGCTTGCCCCCGGCGACAAGTTGCTGCTGGATCGCAACTGCCACAAGTCAGTGCATCATGGTGTCGTACTGTCCGGTGCTCACCCGGTTTATCTTGACTCGTCGGTCAACAAGAAATTCAGCGTTTACGGGCCGGTACCGAAACAGACCCTGTTCAGCGCCATTGAAAAGCATCCCGACGCACAGGCGCTGATACTGACCAATTGCACTTATGATGGTCTGCGCTACGATTTGTTGCCTATCATCCAGGCAGCACATGCTAAAGGCATCAAGGTTATTATCGACGAAGCCTGGTACGGCTTCGCCCGCTTTCATCCAGCCTTCCGCCCCACCGCGCTGGAAGCGGGCGCAGATTACGCCACCCAGAGTACGCACAAAGTGCTGTCAGCTTTTTCCCAGTCCAGCATGATCCACGTCAACGATCCTGATTTCAACGAACATTTGTTCCGCGAGAATTTCAACATGCATACTTCTACCAGCCCGCAGTACAGCATGATTGCGAGTCTGGATGTGGCGCGCAAGCAGGCGATGCTGGAAGGGTACAAGCTGCTCTCACGTACCCTGGAACTGGCAAAGGAAGTACGCACGCAAATCAATTCCACTGGGGTATTCCGGGTATTGGAACTGCCTGATCTGCTGCCTGACGAAGTTAAGCATGACAATATTCAGCTCGATCCCACCAAAGTCACGGTGGATATTTCCCGCTGCGGCTACACCGTGGAAGAATTGATACAGGAATTGTTTGAGCGATATAACATCCAGGTGGAGAAATCCACTTTCAACACCCTCACCCTGCTGCTCACCATCGGCACCACCCGCAGCAAAGTCTCGCGCCTCTATGACGCACTGATGCGCATCGCCCGAGAGGGCCGTGCTCCACGCCGGCTCTACCAGAGCCCACAGATTCCAAACTTTACTGACTTGAAATACCTGCCACGCGACGCTTTCTACTGCGGCGGCGAGCTGCTGCCATTGCTGGACGAGCAGGAGCAGGAGAACACCCATCTGAGCGGCAGAGTGTGCGCCGATCAGATCACCCCCTACCCTCCTGGCATACCCGTGCTGGTGCCGGGACAAACCATTACCCAGGACGTCATACATTATTTGGTGTGCATGCTGCGCTCACAGAAAAGAGTCGAGGTACATGGAATCGTTTACGATGGCTACCTGCCATGCCTGAGACTGTTAACCCTCCCCGAGGAAAAAGGCTTGAAAAAGTTGGCAAAATAGGTAAAGATGACTGTCGCACAATAAACAATTCACGGCGGCTGATGTCGCCGTGTTTCATTCTGGCTCTGGAAAAACTGGGTACTGTCTTATGTCAAATCTAATGAATACCTACTCGCAACTACCCGTTACCTTCGTCAAAGGTGATGGCGTGTGGTTGTGGGATGATCAAGGCAAGCGCTATCTCGATGCGCTTGCTGGTGTTGCCGTCTGTGGCCTGGGACACTGTCACCCGGAGTTGGTGAAAGCGATTTGCGCACAGGCTGGAACGCTGATCCATACTTCCAACCTTTACCATATTGGCAAACAGGAACAACTGGCCAGCAAGCTGGCCGCCCTGTCAGGCATGGATAACGCCTTCTTCTGCAATTCGGGCGCGGAAGCAAACGAAGCCGCAATCAAGCTGGCAAGGCTGTATGGTCATAACAAAGGTATAGACCTGCCCACCATCGTGGTGATGGAAAAATCCTTTCACGGCCGCACCATGGCGACTTTGACCGCAAGCGGCAATCGCAAGGTGCAGGCTGGTTTTGAGCCGCTGCTCACCGGCTTTGCGCGCGTTCCATATAATGATCTGGAAGCAGTGGCGCAAGTAGCCGTGCATAACAAGAACATTGTCGCCATCCTGGTCGAACCGTATCAAGGCGAAGGCGGGGTCAATGTGCCGCAGGCGCACTATCTGCAAGGCCTGCGCCACCTGTGCGACCAGCATGGCTGGCTACTGATGCTGGACGAGGTACAATGTGGCATCGGTCGCAGCGGCAAATGGTTCGCCTTCCAGCACAGCGGCATCTTCCCCGATGTCATGACGCTGGCCAAGGGTCTGGGCTCTGGCGTGGCTATCGGCGCCTGTCTCGCGAAAGGTACGGCGGCGGAGGTGTTCAAGCCGGGTAATCACGCTTCCACTTTCGGCGGCAACCCGTTGGCCTGTACTGCGGCACTCACCACGCTGAATGTAATCGAGAAAGATGACCTGATACGTAACGCAATGGAATTAGGCGATTTCATGCGCAGCGCGTTCAAGGCGCAGCTGGCTGACGTGGCTGGTATCACCCAGATTCGTGGCCAAGGATTGATGATCGGTATCGAACTTTCCAAGCCCTGCGGCGAGCTGGTGAAAAAAGCATTGGAACAGGGGCTGCTGATCAACGTGACTTCAGATAAAGTAGTGCGGCTGCTGCCACCATTGATAATGCAGCGGACTGAAGCGGAGCTGGTAGTAAATGCCGTATCAGCGCTGGTGAAAGAATTTCTGAGAACGTGATGAAGACCCGAGGATAGCAGGGCAAACCACCCTGCCGTGTTTTTTGTAAACGAGTGTACCCACCCCGCTTATTTCATTGCGCCCAGCATGCAACTCAAACACTTTTTACAATTCAATGACTTCACCCGCGAGGAATTCGAGCATCTGTTCGAACGCGCACGCTGGATCAAGCACGAATTCAAGCAATATCGGCGCTATTGGCCGTTGGAAGATCGTACCCTGGCGATGATTTTCGACAAGCATTCGACTCGTACGCGCTTGTCGTTTGAAGCCGGCATGCATCAGTTGGGCGGCACGGCGATCTACCTCTCCACCCGCGACACCCAACTAGGGCGCGGCGAACCGGTGGAAGACGCGGCGCGGGTGATTTCGCGCATGGTGGATATCGTCATGATCCGCACTTATGAGCACGACATCGTCGAGCGCTTTGCCGCGCATTCGCGGGTGCCGGTGATCAACGGCTTGACTGACGAATATCATCCCTGTCAGATCATGGGTGACATTTTCACTTTCATTGAACAGCGTGGCAGTATCGCTGGTAAGACAGTGGCATGGATCGGCGACTCCAACAACGTCTGCAATACCTGGCTGCAAGCGGCGGAAGTATTTGATTTCAATGTGCATGTCTCTACTCCCACCGGTTACGAAGTCGAGCCGGAACGGGCCGGGCTTTACGGCACCGACCACTACGAAGAATTTCCCGATCCGCATGATGCGGTAAAAGACGCTGATCTCGTCACCACCGATGTGTGGACCAGCATGGGCTTCGAGGCCGAAACCGAGGAACGGAAAAAAGATTTTGCCGACTTCCGCGTGGATGCCGAGATGATGTCCTGCACCAAAAAAGATACGCTGTTCATGCACTGCCTGCCTGCGCATCGCGGTGAAGAAGTGGCGGCGGAGGTCATCGACGGGCCGCAATCGGTCGTGTGGGACGAAGCGGAAAACCGGCTGCACACGCAGAAAGCGCTGATGGAATATTTGTTGCTGGGAAAGATATAAGGCGACCCTGCAAAGGGCGCAGATCAACAAGGACCGAGCATGAAAAAAATCAAACAATCCGGTTTATCCGAAGTACGCAAGGTAGTGCTGGCCTTTTCTGGCGGGCTGGATACTTCAGTGATACTGAAATGGCTGCAGGACACCTACCAGTGTGAAATCGTCACGTTCACCGCAGACATCGGTCAAGGTGAGGAAGTGGAGCCCGCGCGCGCCAAGGCGAAGCAACTGGGCGTGAAGGAAATTTTCATCGAAGACCTGCGCGAAGAGTTTGTGCGCGATTACGTATTTCCCATGTTCCGCGCCAACACTATTTATGAGGGCGAATACTTGCTGGGCACCAGTATCGCCCGTCCGCTGATCGCCAAACGACAAATTGAAATCGCACGCAAAACCAAGGCAGATGCGGTTTCACATGGCGCGACCGGCAAGGGCAACGATCAGGTGCGCTTTGAACTGGGTTACTACGCATTGCAACCCGACATCCGCGTGATTGCGCCGTGGCGCGAATGGGATCTTACGTCGCGCGAGAAACTTCTGAAATACGCGGAACAACACGGCATCCCGGTGGAAATGAAGAAAAAAGGCGGCTCGCCTTACAGCATGGATGCCAACCTGCTGCATATTTCCTATGAAGGCCGCGTGCTGGAAGATCCGGCACAGGAACCGGAAGAATCGATGTGGCGCTGGAGCGTGTCGCCGGAGAAGGCTCCCGACCAGGCCGAATACCTTGACCTGGAATTCAAGCAAGGCGACATCATTGCATTGAATGGCAAGAAGCTCTCGCCTGCAAGCATACTTGCCAAACTCAACCAATTGGGCGGCAAGCACGGCATCGGCCGTCTGGACCTGGTCGAGAACCGCTATGTCGGCATGAAATCACGTGGCTGTTACGAGACCCCTGGTGGCACCATCATGCTGCGCGCCCATCGCGCCATCGAATCCATTACTCTCGACCGGGAAGTGGCGCATTTGAAGGATGACTTGATGCCACGCTACGCCACGCTGATTTACAACGGCTACTGGTGGAGCCCAGAACGCGAAATGCTGCAAACCATGATTGATGCCTCACAAACCCATGTAAATGGCTGGGTGCGGCTGAAGCTCTACAAAGGCAATGTGATCGTGGTCGGGCGGGATTCCAAGACCGATTCGCTGTTCGACCCCAATATCGCCACTTTCGAAGAAGATAAAGGCGCCTACAACCAGGCAGATGCGGCCGGGTTCATCAAACTGAATGCATTACGGATGCGCATTGCGGCGAATTTGAAAAACAGAAAATAATGGGTTGGGCCTGTTACTGCAAGTAAGGAGAAAACGTCATGCCGTCATTCGACATCGTTTCCGAGGTTGACAAGCAGGAAATCAGAAATGCGCTTGACCAGGTGAACAAGGAAGTTAGCACTCGCTTTGATTTCAAGGGATCAGATGCGCGCGTGGAACAGGCTGATTACAAGCTCACAGTTTTTGCCGACGATGAATTCAAATTAAGCCAGGTGCTGGACATCCTGATGGCCAAGCTTGCCAAACGCGGCGTTGATGTGCGCTGCCTGGACAGGGGTGAAGTAGAAAAAATCAGCGGCAACAAAGTTAAACAGCAGGTCACGGTAAAAACCGGGGTGGAAACTGAGTTGGCGAAGAAAATCATCAGGCTCATCAAAGACAGCAAACTCAAGGTACAGGGTAGTATCCAGGGCGAAGCGGTGCGTGTTACAGGCGCAAAGCGCGATATCCTGCAGGAAGCAATACAACTGATAAAAAAATCCATTACCGAATTTCCGCTGCAGTTCCAGAATTTCCGGGAATAACCTGCCGCTGTCACAGTAACCGCTACACCAGACCAGTAATCCATTTCGCGTACAGGCGCGCAGCGATCGCATTTAATGCCTCTATCCGCTTGGCCAAATGCTGTTGCATTGCTTCCTCTGATTGTACTGGCGGCTCGCAGCCACCCGTCTCCCCGCTGCCCGCTTCACACCACGCTTGCACCATTTCCGCAGTCATTTCCACATGACACTGCATTGCCAGGTGTTTGCCCAGCGCAAACGCCTGGTTCTCGCAATAGCGGCTCGACAGCAGGCGGGTTGCAGCAGCGGGAAGCGTAAAGGTCTCACCGTGCCAGTGAAATGACTCGAATTCCAACTGATCGCCGAACCATTCGCGCGCGACGGGATTTTCCGCCACGCTGACTTCACCCCAGCCGAATTCCTTGACCGGACTCCTGTTCACCACCCCACCCACGGCCTTCGCCATCAGTTGTCCGCCAAGACAGTGGCCCAGTAGTGGGACGTCACTGGCCAGCGCCTGCCGAATCAGCGCCAACGCTGGCGCAATCCAGGGCAGATCGTCGTTTACGCTCATAGGCCCGCCCATGAACGCCAGTCCGCTGAATTGACCGATGCCGGAGGGCAGCGCCTCGCCGGTGTCGATTCTGACAAGCTGCCATGGAATGGCATGTGCGTCCAGAAACGTAGCCAAATAACCCGGCCCTTCAATGGGGAAATGTCTGAAAATTACAACCGGTTTCATGCGACTCCTTACGATCTAATTCCGGCTACGATGGAGCGGACCAATTGCTTCAGTAGCCGCAAAATTACGTGAATAAACGCGTTCGTAGCGCAACAGAATATCGTGGTAGGTGCGGACGGATTCCGTCAGGATGACCGCCTCGCCACCGCGCGCATAACCATGCTTCAGATTGTCGAAATATTCGCTGCGACTCAGTAACGGCAATATTTTTTTCAGATCCACCCATGAATCCGGGTTTGATCCCAAGCGTTGCGCCAGAATGCGCGCATCTTCCACGTGCCCATAGCCCAGGTTGTACGCGGCCAATGCGATCCAGGTGCGATCGGGTTCCGTGATCCGCGGCGGCAACATTTCCTTCAGCAGCAACAAGTAACGTGCGCCGGCGAGTATGCTCTGGCGCGCATCGAGGCGGTCAGTCACTTTCATCCGGTCGGCGGTGCTTTCTGTCAGCATCATGATGCCACGTACATTGGTGAACGAAGTTGCCAGCCGGTCCCAGTGGGACTCCTTGTAGGCCAATGCCGCGATCAAACGCCAGTCGATTCCTGTCAATTCCTCGGCATGATGAAAATGGTCGCGCAAATCCGGTAGGGTCGTGCGCATTTTTTTCAGGATGCCACCCACGTCCATCTGGTCCAGACGCTGGATATGACCGTAATACCGGTCAAGCAGACGCTTCAGAGTACCGTCCTGTTCGATTCGTTTAAAGAATTTATGCACCTTTTCCAGCAACTCTGGATCTGCATTGGGAGAAAATGCCCACGCCTTACTGGTTTCTTCACCTAAGTTAAAGGCTACACCTAGATTGGGATAGAAATTTTTTGCCAGATTGATCTGGGTTGAATCAGCGATAGCATAGTCAATCTTGCCTTCTGCCAACTGTGCCAGCAACTCCTCGGCAGGGATATCCACTTCACTCCATTTCAAGTCGGGAACCTGCTGCCTTGCTTGATTCAGCCGCTCAGCGTGTGATGTTCCGGTCGCAATCTTGATACTTCCTCCGGCAAGATCCTGGATACTTTTAGGCTTGGAGTAGTCTTTGTTATAGGCCACCTGAGGTTGCACACGTTGATAGACCGGACCGAAACGGGTGTGTAACCCATGCTTGTCGGAAGTATTCAAGCCAGCGGCGAAATGTCCCTGCGGATTTTCCAGTGCCAATAATGCCTGACTTAACTTTGGCATCACTTTGAATTTTACCCCTACGTCCAGTTCACTCATGAATTCAGAAACCAGATCAAACTCCAGTCCGGCATAACTGCCGTCGGAATTTTCATAGTAGGTATCGGGACTATTAATCGTAATAACCACCAGCTCATCCGTCTTGACTGGTACTGGCACCGGCTTCTCGTGCGAATCACAAGCAGCAAGTACAAGCCCACAGAAAACGAGTGCGAAGAATGAAAGGGGAATACGCATAGGATAAAAATGAGCGGAATACAAGAACATTCTGCCATGTTTTTGCCACGAACAAGGGCAGGATAAGCTGGTAAAATATGCCACCTCAAAAAGGAGAGGTACCGAAGTGGCCATAACGGCGCTGACTCGAAATCAGATGGTCAGGGTAACCTGGCACGTGGGTTCGAATCCCACCCTCTCCGCCAGAACGATGTCCAAAGCAATCTAGAGAATTTCTGAACAAGTCCACCAGGCTAATGCAATAACCTGTCTTTTATTTGGTTCTGTATCCTGGCACATCCTGCCGAAACCTATAGCATCCAGTCACCGCAACTCAGGTTGATGCTGATGATATGTCTGACAGGGCGAGAGACGATCTCGGGGAATTGAGTAAGGAACGCCTGTAAGCAAAATGGAGGCTGCAATGCGTAAAGCTGTCATGCTGGTGCTACTGACCGTTATGAGCACCAGTGCAATGGCGGAGTGGATTCTGGTCAGCGGTAGTGAAGTCGATGACATTACTGCATACGCCGATCCCGCCACCACCATCCACAGCCCGGACAACAGGGCAATAATGTGGACTCTGGTTGACTACAAGACGGCCCAGAAAGCCAATGGCAAGACGTTTATGTCAGTAAAGTCCCAGAACGAATACGACTGCAAGGAAGAGCGCTCCCGAATATCTTATGCGAATGTCTACCTCAAGAATATGGCTGGAGGTGAAATAGTCAGTACCAGCATCAAGCCTCACGAGTGGGAGCAGAATGAACCCGGCAGCGTAGGCGAGGCATTGTGGAAAATTGCCTGCAAGCGCTAATCTGAAGGTGCTGGAGTGATCTGCAGAGCGATGAATTGTGTAAATTGCCGACTGCTGAAGTTATTGTCGGATACGAGTATCAGCGTCGCCTTGCCCTCAAACTCTGGGCCGAATGTAATCCCTTCAATATTGTCGAGCGCCAGAACTGACCCATCGTCTTGCCTCAACTCAGACAGATCCAGCAGCAGAGTCTTGGCCACGGCCTTGATGTTCTGACCGGCAATCGATTCAAGACCGGAAACATCGGTGGCATTTCTGGCATCGACGTAAAACAAACGGATGGTTTTGCCGGTAACCGGCGAGCCGGGCGTCTGCGCACCAAGCGCGTAAGAGCGTTCGACGGCGATGAACTGACGATCACCAACGACAAGCATGTCCGTCAGCCCGTTGGTGGCATACAAACCCGGCAAAATCGGCGCGACCACAACCTGCTCTACGTTATACACATACTCGGCTCCGGGCAATCCGCTGGCGATGCCGAAGGACAGGATGCGGGCGCGCGATCCATTACCCACAGCCGCTGGCGGACTGTCCTGTGCCAGGCCATTTTCGATGGCGGCATATAACGTGTTGCCATCCTTCGAGATGGTCAGGCTTTCGAAACCCAGGTTGTCATAAATGCCTTTGTCACCTGATTTGAGCCCATTCCTGGAACCGGCTGGATAATAGTAATCGGGTACGGCGAAGTCGCGCACATGACTGCCGTCGATATTCATCTCGCTCACGGTGGGATTCCGATACCTGGCACCGCTACGCCGACCTTCATTGCTCCAGTAAATCTTGTTGCGAGAGGGGTCAAAGCACAGCCCTTCCGGGTCCACCGTATTTTTCGCGAAGGCGCCACCACCCGGTTGCTGGATGGTCGTAACCACGTTAAAGCTCACGCCGGCATAACCAGGGTTGGCTGAACGTCGAAACTTGGCGAGATCCAGACTCAATTCATAAAAGCGCGCCGGGTCGATGCTGCTGCGGTCATCGCTGATGGCGAAGTAACGACCGCTACTCGCGTTGTAATCCAGGGAAGAAAGGCCACCCACAACGGTGCCATCGAAAGTTACGCCGCTGGGCACAATCTGCTGTCCCAGATAATCCAGGACGAAACCGCTTGCATGGACTGGCAAGACTAGTGAGCCGACGGCAACAACGATGACGCAAATTTTCCGTATGGAACTCAATATCAAATTTCTCGCTCCAGAAACGGTGCTGACTCTAGATCTGCTGCATGTTGATGTCGGTCGCGATGGTCATATGACAGACGTTCGGTGATAACAGAAAACCGTGGCCTGTCCCCGATTCTGCCCGATTCTGCATGCCGATTCTGCAAAAACGAGTTAGATAGCAGGTGTCGGTTTCTTTTTAGGTTTCTTTGCTTCTTTGTTTTTCTTTTGCTGACCTTTTGCCATGATGCTCTCCTTATATTGATAATGTCTCTGAGTTACTTGCGACATTCTGCTCCCCGCTTATGGAAAGTTCAATCCAGACAGAATGTTGAATGACAGCTTTTGAAACGCCTTCGCCTTAAACCCTGGGGAGTGGGCTGATGTTTAGTGCCAATCTATTTCGGCCCCTTATTGATATTGAAAACATTTTCCGATTCTGTCTAGCACACTGGCTGCATTAAGCGGCTTGATCACGAAACCGGCCTCGCCTATTACCTGATAGTTCTCACTATGCAAAATGAGTTTCAGCGTTTCGCGCATAAAGCTGTCGTCATCCACCACCAGAACCGTTCTCGGAGTTTGCATGTTATTTAACCCCAATTAAATGCTTCTGTGGTCAAGGTCGCAAACCGATACATTTCAGACGATGAGAGTGTGCGAATTAACTGGCTCACCAGCTTGGATTTGAACCAGAGAATAGGTCTTCCAAAGTGCCTAGATATTCTTAGCCATGATGCCGATGGTGAATTGTGTCTATAATCGACTCCATGTATCCATAGCCCCCGTGATATACATGAACGGGGGCCAGCTTGGTATTTAATATGTCCGTCCTTTACCTTCATATGGAAGCAAGAAATTTTACACAAACAAATAAAGAAGTTTCTGTTTTCTTCGCTGACAGCTGTCTTCTTGCTACTTGGCCACCATAGTGTCGCATTATCAGACAACAACTCTTCGCATCTGCCGGGTGCGGTAACGAAGGATAATCCGACCTTGATCAGAAGCGGGGTCTATCTGCTCGAAAACAACGTCTGGGGTAAAGGCTCTTTGACCGGTTGGAATCAGAACATCAGCGTGACGAGCAACAAGAATGGAGTTCTGGAAGCGCTGTGGACTTGGGACTGGTTGAGTTCCGGTAACAATGTCAAAACATATGCAGAAGTCATATATGGACAGAAACCTGGATCCCAAATCTCCACTGTTATATCACTACCGAAGAAGGTAAAGGAAATTGCCGTTGCAATGGCGAATTATGATGTTATATCAATGCATAAAGGCACCGGAAACACTGCATTCGATCTCTGGCTTACTGACACAAAGAATCCAACCATATTCGGCGTGCCGCCCATAACCCATGAAATAATGATCTGGCTTGAGATATATGGCGATATGCACCCTGCTGGCTCGCTGTTTGAACGAGCCTATATTGGTGGTGTGGCCTACAACATTTTTGTGGCTAAAAATGTTGGGCAAGGTTGGAAATGCATCACATTTCAAAGAGTGACTTCCCTGATCGGTATTGGCCATATCAATTTCGTTTCATTTTTCTCCTATCTTCGATCCATGGATCTCATCACAGGAGAAGAATATCTTGCCGCAATCGGATTCGGCAATGAAGTCATTGACGGTATTGGATCAACTCACCTGAATTCATATTCGGTTTCAGTGCACTAGCTCTACTAACTGACGCGCTCATCGAGCACCACTCACGACCGGGGCAACTTGTACGCCTAAGAAACCCGTATCATTGTCTGCAAGTGCGCGGTTAAATTTATCGCTCACATCCTGAAAAGGAGGTTTGGCATGAAAATTAATATTGTAATTACTTTTGCATTATCACTGCTTGCCGCACCTGTTCTTGCGTGGGACGTGATGTACCCAGCACTTCCCGGCACTTCGCTCCGGGATCATAGCAAGCCAGGTTGGATAATCGAGGGAAATAATGTTTATCCGACTATACCGGGTACGTCGCTTAGAGATTATGGAAAGCCTGGATACACTGTTGATCGCCATAGTGATGGCCCAACCACTTTTCATCCGACGCTTCCGGGTACATCGATCAAGGATCATGGCAAATTCGACCATATCGAAAAATAATTGTCATAAATCCAACCAACTGCTCCCGCGCGAGTTTGAGTTTATGCGGCGCCCGGAACATTGCTTTTTAAGCTAAGTCATCCTAGTCTGAAAAGTAGGCGGGATTGAGTTTCCCTCCTGAATAATACCCTGGTCACAACTTCAAGGAGGTCATGATGCGACGGATCTATTTTCTTGTCCCTGACATTGCTATCACCAAGCGTATTGTCGATGAGTTGCTTCTGGCGCGGATCGAGGAACGGCATATCCACGTGATTGCAAAGCGCGGCACACCGCTGGAGGATCTTCCCGAAGCCAGCCTGCTGCAGAAGAGCGATTTTATTCCTGCAGTAGAACATGGATTGGCACTTGGCGGCTCAGCCGGCATTCTCGCCGGATTGGTTGCGATCGCTCTTCCCGTCACCGCGCCGGTAATTGCGGGCGGCGTCCTGCTGGCGACCACTCTTGCA
>JAYUYT010000070.1:0-5417 GCA_043752345.1 Nitrosospira sp. | reverse complement strand
TTGGGGGAGAAAAGAGCGTTGGTGCACAAAATTCTCCGTGGCATATTAGCCAGGCAGTGCATCACGCCAAGTTTGGCGAAGGGGTCATAGTCAACATTGAAGGCGGTGATTCAGATATGCGCGTACAGGTGAATTTTCGCACAGCCGGCACGAAGTGGCTGGCGCTGGAATACGCGAAACTTACTCCGCTTTAATAACGGCCAGTATATCCATATCTCCGGCCGGTTTAATATGCGGGTTGAACGTCATATTCTCTTTCCATGCAGAATGGCCAGATGCACAAGGGGTGCAGTCATTCAATACACCGCATCGTGGTCGCCCACGTTCACAGGGATAATCTGCTCATCCTGAATCAACAGCTCCAGCGTAATACGGTAAGAAAGATTGATGGAAACCGAATGCAGGGCTTGCAGCTTTCCACTCAAGGGATGCAAGCGCAATGAAGGGTGATGGGGATTCAGCTCAAGGAGTTGCAGGGTTTTAAGATACTGCTTCTCCAGATCGGGATGCCGCTTGAGAAAACGCGCCGGGCGTCTTGTATATTGCTCGGTAAAAACCAAGCGATAGCTCATGCCGCGGATTTCACCCGTGCCACATGCTCCTCTGGTGACTCCTGCACAAATCGTCCCGCTGCCAGATCAGCGCGGGCTTCAGCCAGCGCCACCTCCAACTCGCATTCGCGCAAATAGTGATATTGCGCAATATCCATCACTACGAAGCGTTCCTTGCCGCGCACCGAAACAATCGCCTCGGAGCGCTCGGCCAGGATGGACTCGATAGCGGCCACCCCTTTGGTTTTCAGATCATTGGCCGTCAGATGCGACATAACTTATCTCCTTAGGGAGTTGTTTTTCAATGCGACAGATAGTGCGCTAAACAGTGCGATTAATCAAGCTGAGCACGTTGCCGTCCCCCTCTCGAACAACAGGCAGACTTCAAGCGATGGCTGCGGCCTGAATCGGCGCTGCCGCATAGCGTCTGAATGTCGAAAATTTTTACATTCTTGCTTGAAAACTTTCCAGACGGGCTGCTGCCGCTCACACCGATAATATTTAACATACTGAAGCTAAATGGTATTTAATTTTTATGTTCTCTGCTGGCATGGATAATGCTTAATGATTAACAATGGCAGCTCGATAATTAAGTCGTGCGTGACCTGCCTGACCCCCTTAATTTTCCACATTCCATCCAAGTATAAGGAGTATTTCAGTGAATGAAACACGAACTACTGTTATAGCTGTAGCTTTTGCTTTGTGTCTTAGTTTTGCCAGCCAGTTCGCCAATGCTCTGCCACTGGACTTCGAGGCCTTTACCGATAGCTCTCCGCTAACTAATGAGATCATTGGCCTTACATTCTCCGGCGGCACCGTGCTGACGGCTGGTGTCGGGTTGAACGAAATCGATTATCCGCCCAAGTCCGGCACGAACGTTCTAGCTGCACTACTGGGCAGCCTGACGATCAACGCTAACGACCCTTTCGGCCAATTCTCTGCCTATTTCACATTTGACGAGCAACTTATGTTTTCTGGCTTCGATATAGCGGGCAACCTACTTTTCAGCTTCAATTCACTTATCAATTCGAACCTAGGGTCTAATTCCTTAATCGGATTCAGTGCACCGGAAATCTCTTCCTTAGTGATTGCCACGCAGGGCAGCACTCCCTTCACCATGGATGACCTAGATGTTTCCACGGTGACGGTGCCTGAACCCGGCACACTTGCGCTACTGCCGCTTGGATGGCTTGCTGCGGCGTACATTCGACGCCGGCGTAATGAAAGAGCCTAAATGATCCAATTCCAGTCTACCGCGGGTATGGTGCTAGCCTTGTTCGCAATATCCGGTACTTGTGCCACACAACCCCAACTCGACTTGAGTCCCATCCAGCATCGCTTCGTCGAGATGTCCGTGGGTGCAGAGCGTTTGCACATCCGCAATGCGGTGCAGTGGCAATCCTTCTGGGGACGCTTCGCGGCCACCAGTGCGCCAGATATCGATTTCAGCAAAAACGACGTTATCGTCGTCCTCATGGGCAACCAAGGGAGTTCAGGATTCTCGATTCGCATCTTGGATGTCGATAGCAAACCGCACGGAACACGGATCAGAGTGTTAGATTGTCGTCCCTCTCGCTGGACTCTTGGGTCTGAGGAAACATCATATTTAGCAGTGATAACGTCTCCGTACGATGTGAAGCTTATGCCGAAGCTCACCGCACCGATCAAATGGGTAACCATAAAGGGGCAGACTGGTAAGACGCCTTGTAGGTAAGTCATTAGTATTGCCTGTATTGGAAGCATTTCTCACAACAGATTTAGTTACGCGTAATTTATAAGGGGGTTGCCATGACAATTTGTAGATTCGGTCTTTTCCATTTTCTCCGACTGGCTGGTATAGGAATATTGGTCGGCTCTGCCGCGGCAGCACACGCCGATTTCAACAGCCTTAATGCCACTCCCAACACGCTGTTCGTCAACACTGCTACCACGGTCAAATTTATTGCCAACGTGCAGCCAGATCCCAAGCTGATCAAGAGCGGCGTGCGGCTGCTGCGCGAAGCAAACGGTGTGTTCGGCGTGGTTGGCACCATGCATGATGATGGCCTTAATGGCGACACCATAGCCAACGACAACCAATTCACATTAATGTCGAACGTCCAGGGGAACATCCTGGGTGACCTTAACTATCGCGCCTCGGCTGCCTATAGCGGGGTCCTCAAACGCGTCCAATCATCGACATTGCCATTGCAGGTGGTCGCCCCTTTGGACTTGGAAATCAACGCTGGCCAGCAGGAGATTACGTTGATTGTGGGTGAGTCGCTTTCCACAGCCTTTACCTTGCAGGTCTCGAATCAAGGCGGTGCTCAGGCAGTGATTGCCGCAACCCAGACAATTGAGCCGGCAACTGGTCTCAGCGTGGTCTCGGATCTACCCGGTGGCGGCTTCTCTACGACCCTCATTAACCAGACATTCTTGGTGCAAGACGCCATCACTGGAAACGTGCCGGGGGATTACACGGTTAAACTGGACGGTACACTAAGTGCGGGCGGCAAAAGCGATCAGGCTAACGCTACAATCCTGGTTCACGTTCTCCCCGCCAGCGGCGTCGGGAAATTAGGTTTGTCCGTGTATCCAGGCGGCCTGCAGACCGGAACCAGTGCTGCGGTGATTTTTGGCGCACAATATTCGACCGGAACGGCTCAGCCGAATATGGTCGATTTGGTCGAAGTGGCCGCGGATGGCACACCCATTCAGTCTATCAGCGAATTGAAGGATGACGGTGTCGCGCCCGACTTGGGTGCGGGAGATTTCCTCTTCACGACCGAGTCCATCCTGGGTGCGGGTATTGCCGGCACCAATCGTTACTTCAAGGCGATTGCAACATTTGCCTCGGGAGATACTGTGGAATCGTCAATTGTCACTTTGCCGTCACTGCCTTATCACATCGGCTTTGCTGAAACCAACCCTGTGGCAGTTGTCGAGGAACCGGGCTCAGGCGCCTTGGTCCAATGCGATCAAGTGATCGTCCTCTTCCAACCCGGCACACCGCTCGCCACGATTGAGTCGATCGTAACAGGGATTGGAGGCAATATCCTCGGAGTCGAGCCGGCGATCAATGCCTATCAGGTCGGGATCACATGTAACGGTATCGCAGGTGTACAAGCCGCGATCAACGCCCTCAACAACAATCCAGCCGTCGCCGGTGCCAGCCCCAACGGCGTGGCTCAGATCAGCGAATTCAAGCCGAATGACACGAAATATGCCAGCCAGTATGCGCCATCATTGATTAGGGCTGACGAGGCTTGGCTGATCGCCCGCGGCAAGAATATCGTGGTTGCCGTGCTCGACACAGGGGTTGATTACAACCACGAGGATCTCACAGGACGTGTAAGCAAAGGCAAGGACTACATTAACAATGACAACGATCCACAAGACGACCATGGCCATGGCACCCATGTGGCCGGCATCATTGCGGCCAAGGGGCACAACGGCAGGGGGGTGGCAGGCATGGCCTGGGACGCGCGGATTCTCGCCATCAAGGTTTGCAAACCTAAAGTTGATGGCGGCGCTAGCTGCTGGGACTCGGCTGTGATTTCGGGGATACTTGAAGCCAAATCCAAGGCCAAGATCATCAACATGAGCCTCGGCGGCCCGAAGAGCTTCCTAGAGAGCGCCATGAATCTGATCGGCCACAAGTCTCCCTATCAGAAGGCCGTCGAAAGCGCCACCGGTGCGGGGTTAATGGTGGTTGCCGCATCAGGGAACGCCAATACGTCATCGACGCACCTGCCATGTGCCTATCCCGGCGTGTTCTGCGTCGGCAACACCACTTCTGCGGACATCCGTTACGCTGACCCGAAGTACGGCAGCAACTATGGCTCCCAAGTGGATATCGCGGCACCCGGAACCTCAATACTTTCTACCGTTCCCAGTTTCTACAATCCCTCTGGCTACGACGTGATGACTGGCACTTCTATGGCATCACCGTTGGTTGCCGGTGTCGCTGCCTTGGTATGGGGTAATAACCCGACCTGGACGCGGGGTCAGGTCGAGGATCGCCTCCTGAAGACAGCAGTCCCACTGCCTGGTCAAAAGGTCGGCCCCAGGGTGGATGCCTTCGATGCCGTGTTCAACGGTAGCTTTGAACACGATCTGTCTGGCTGGAAGGTAACAGGTACCGGCAGCGCCGTGGATAAATTAGGACCGATTAATCCCACCAAGGGCAAACGCATGGGTATGGCGTCCACTGGGCCGGACAGCGCGGTATCCCAGTCGGACTTATACGAGGAATTTGTAATCCAACCCGACGTGACCGAACTAGCGCTTTCTTTTAGCTATGCCATGATTACCGAAGAATATCCGGAATGGATTAACCAAGGGTACAACGACGACTTCCGTGTGACCCTGGAGGGGCCAGGTGGTGCCGAGCATGAGCTTGCACTGGAGACGGTAGACGGCTCCGCTTTCAGCATGATTGTTGGTATCGACTTTCCCGGCGGCGACAACACAGTGGGCTGGACTGGATGGAGGAACGTAGTGTCCAAGAAAATTCCGGTCTCGCCCGGAGGGGGCACCTATCGTCTGCGCGTCCGTGACCGCGGCGATGGTGTCTACGATACAAACGGAATTTTGGACAATATCCGCTTCAAGTAGTGCGAGACCAGGATGAAATCGACCCTCTCGGATTTCGAGGGGGTCGATTTACGTTCCAATTTAGCTGATTGAAGTAAATGGAGCCAGAGCGCTATGGCACTCGGTTAATAAAAAATATCAGCTAAATCATTGCAATATATGCGCTCTGCTGATGGATGGCCCGACCCATCTTGCGGGAGGCGTGTTCTACATCCACGGCGAAATGGTGCCGCCGAAAGAGGCTGGAAGAAAGCGCTATTTATATCATTATGATTTTACGACTATTTGTTA
>JAYUYT010000069.1:0-5498 GCA_043752345.1 Nitrosospira sp. | reverse complement strand
TAACTTCATAGGCAGCGTGCCCGGCGAGCACCTTGGCGAAGGTGCTCTTGCCCGAGCCATTGGTGCCCATGATCGCATGCACTTCACCGCTTCTAACCATGAGATCGATGCCCTTGAGGATTTCGATGCCGTTAACGGTTGCCCGCAGCCCGCGTACTTCCAGCAGCGATTTGCTATCCGGGTAAATCATCCGACACTCCCTTCGAGCTTGAGGCCAAGCAGTTTGGTCGCTTCGACCGCAAACTCCATCGGTAATTGTTGAAATACATCCTTGCAGAATCCGTTGATGATCATCGATACCGCCTCCTCGCCGCCGATGCCGCGCTGCGCGAAATAGAACAGTTGGTCCTCGCCAATTTTCGACGTCGATGCCTCATGCTCGACGATGGCGCTGTTATTGCGCACCTGAATATAGGGGAAAGTGCTGGCACTGCATTGATCGCCGACCAGCATCGAGTCACATTGCGAATAATTGCGCGCACCGGCGGCGGTAGGGGCAATCCTGACCAGCCCGCGGTAGCTGTTGTTGGAATGGCCGGCCGAGATGCCTTTGCTGACGATGGTGCTGCGCGTATTCTTGCCGATGTGGATCATTTTGGTGCCCGTGTCAGCTTGCTGATGATGGTTGGTAACCGCCACCGAATAGAATTCGCCCACCGAGTTATCGCCCTGCAGCACGCAGGAAGGATACTTCCAGGTGATCGCCGAGCCGGTCTCTACCTGGGTCCACGAAATGCGTGAATTGACGCCTTTGGCCAGACCGCGCTTGGTGACGAAATTGAAAATTCCGCCAACGCCGTTTTCATCACCTGCATACCAGTTCTGTACCGTTGAATACTTGATGTCAGCGTTGTCGAGCGCAACCAGTTCGACCACCGCCGCGTGCAATTGATTGGTATCAAACCTGGGTGCGGTGCAGCCTTCCAGATAGGAGACCGATGCCCCCTCCTCGGCAATGATCAGGGTGCGTTCGAATTGTCCTGATGCCTCGGTATTGATGCGAAAGTAGGTGGACAAATCCATCGGGCATTTGACCCCCTTCGGGATGAAACAGAATGAACCATCGGTGAATACTGCCGAGTTGAGCGTGGCGTAAAAATTATCTCCGACCGGCACTACGGTGCCGAGGTACTGTTTCACCAGATCGGGATGGGTATGCACGGCTTCCGAAATTGAACCGAAAATGATGCCGACCTCAGCCAGTTTCTGCTTGTAGGTGGTCGCCACCGATACGCTGTCGAAAATCACATCCACCGCAACACCGGCAAGCGCAGCTCGCTCGTGCATCGGCACACCGAGCTTCTCGAAGGTGCGCAACAACTCCGGATCGACCTCATCCATGCTGCCCAACTTCTTTCTCGGCTTTGGCGCGGAGTAATAGCTGATCGCCTGGAAATCAATCTTCGGATATTTGACGTTCGGCCACTGCGGCTCTTTCATCGTGAGCCATTTCTGATAGGCCTTAAGGCGGAACTCGAGCAACCATTCGGGTTCATTTTTCTTGGCCGAAATCATCCGGATGGTATTCTCGCTCAGCCCTTTCGGCGCAATATCAGACTCGATTTCGGTAACGAAACCGTGCTTGTAAGGCTGGTTGACCAGATTCTGCAGTACCGCACTCATTCAATTTGCTCCAATATCATCCGCTGCGAAGAAGAATCTCTGAATTACTTACCTGAAATTTCTTCCTGGCCGTTATAGTCAAATCTCAGTTGATTCCTTCAGGCTGAAACTCTCGCCACAGCCGCACGTGTTGTCAACGTTGGGGTTGTCGAACTTGAATGTAGCGTTGAGTCCTTCCCTGACGAAATCAATCTGCGAACCATTGAGGAATGGCAGGCTCCCGGCATCAGTCACCACCTGGGCGTCATGTGACTCGAACAACTGGTCATCCGCCCGCACTTCATCGGCGTAGTCGAATGTATAGGCAAAACCGGAGCAGCCCACTTTCTTCACGCCTATCCGCAGGGCCAAGCCCTTGCCGCGCTTCTCAAGCTGCTTTCGGATCTGCTTTGCTGCACTCTCAGTCAATGTTATCGCCATTGCTCTTTTTCACCTGCTACTCTGTTGATCGTAACTGGAACAAGGGGGGTCATCACGCCGGCATCATGTCGAGACTGCAACAGTCTTAGATTCCGGCATGCCCTTGCGCATATCCAGCATTTGCACCGTCCCGTTCTGCCGTGCTTCCTGCTCATCAACCAGCTGTTTCAATGTCACTGCGCCAAGGTGATCGAAAATGAGATCATTGAGTTTTATCCATAAATCATGGGTCAGGCATTTTTTGTCATCAAGGCAGTCTTCCTTGCCGCTGCACTGAGTCGAATCGATCGGTTCGTCCACGGCAAGGATAATCTCGGCAACTGTCACCTGCCCCATATCCTTGGCAAGGCAATAGCCACCCCCCGGACCGCGCACACTGTTGACCAGTGCACGCTGGCGTAACTTGGCAAATAATTGCTCAAGATAAGATAACGAGATTTGCTGACGCTGGCTGATTCCAGCAAGCGTTACCGGACTGGTTCCACGCTGCAGTGCGAGATCCAACATTGCCGTCACTGCAAACCGTCCTTTGGTGGTGAGCCTCACGATGAACTCCTTATACTAATCAATTGGATGAATCTATTAAAGCAGGGTTAACGCAGTCAATAGGTGACTAATTTTGTCAACTATAGGATAGTTGATTGATTCAGTCAACTATAATTCGGAAGTTGTGGAGGAATCAGCCGACCAGCCGCAGCCATGCACGTAGGCCAACCGCCCCCGTCTTTGCCGGTATCCAGCGTGTTCCGGGGGGGCATTATTGTCGATGATACGAAGGGCGTCGATTGCTTGACGACTCGGAAAATCTGCTTGGCACCACTACAGCTAGCGGCGGCGAAGTCTCATATGGGCCTTGATCAGCTCTATTGCCTGATGACGAAACTGATTGCCCTCTGTATCTTTTACCCACATATGCAGCAGGCCGATAAAGAATAAATGGGTATCCATGGTCAGCTGGGCCGGATCATGTAAAGCGTGTAGCTGCCCTTGAACTTTTGCACGCTCATAAACCAGCTGCAATTTTCCTGCAATACCGGAACAATTCGACAAAATCTGCTGCAAGACAGCTGCGAATTCGTCTACATATTCACACTTGATCATCATGATTTCGTAAATCTGCCGTGTCTCGGCGCTGTCATTCAACATTTGTATGGTACTGCACAGAAAATTCTCAATCTGGGTCAGCGGATCTTCGGAGCCTTCAACCAGCAAGGTATCATCCATGCGATCTATCAGCGGTAAAAACACTAGTTCACGCATGGCGTGAAATAGGTCAATCTTGTTGTTGAAGTGCCAATAAACTGCGCCGCGCGTAATCCCGGCCTGGGCAGCAATATGCTCCATGGTAGTACGACTGATGCCACGGACCAGAAATACCGCACGCGCTGCATCAATGATGCGCTGTCGCGTTAACTCGGCATCTTCTTTAGTTTTACGAACCATAATTACTCTGATCTTCCAGATTCCTATTTACACACACCATTACTAGTATATATAATTATTCGGATATACTATTACTAGTATACATAATTTACATACATACAAGAATGTATGTATACATCACCAATCAAACGGGGAGTTGAAGATAGTGGTCTTCGGTTCTGATCAAAGTAACCACCCCACTTCACCAGTGACCAGCTATTTAAGAAAAGTAGTTGCCATACTGACCATTGGTGCTACGTTGGCTGCATGTGGCAGTAACGATCAAGCGTCCAGTAAGCCCCCTGCCGGTGTTGCCATGCCAGTAAGCGCGATCGAAGTGCAACCCACCAGTGTGCCAGTCAGCGCTGAAGCTGTTGCGCAAACCGAAGGAGCCAGGGAAGTCGAAATACGTCCGCGCGTGGGTGGCATTATGCTCAAGCGCTTGTATGAAGAAGGCGCTGCGGTAACAGCAGGCCAGCCCATGTTTCTGATAGATCCGATACCCTATCAAAATGCGCTGGCGCAGGCAAAAGCACAATTCGCCGAACAAAAAGCCCGGATTGAACAGACCCGACGTGAAGAGAAACGTCTGCAGGGATTGCTGGCAACACAGTCCATCAGTCAGCGTGAGTACGACAATGCCGTCTCTGATAATGCGGTCGCCAATGCCGCCCTGCAACAAGCCGAAGTGCGCGTCCGCGACGCCGAGCTTAATCTCTCGTATACAACCGTAACTGCGCCGGTTGGCGGAGCATCAGGCCGTTTTCAATTTTCCGAAGGTGCACTGGTGGCAGCTAACACCAGTTTACTGACAACGATAGTGCAACTATCGCCAATCTGGGTGCGCTTCAGTTTTTCCGATAACGAATTGGCGCGATTCGGTGGGCATCTAACTGAACAGAACGTGCAGCAAGTGACTTTAATACTGCCGAATGGATCGGAATACCAACAAAAGGGCCAACTGAATTTCGCCGCCAGTCAGATTGACCCACTACTCGGTACGCAGCAGCTGCGCGCAACTTTTGACAATACTGATCAGCGCTTGTTGCCAGGACAGTTTGTGCGTGTGCGCGTAACCACAGGCGAGCGCACTGGCGTTTTTGTTGTGCCACAAACCGCAGTATTGACATCCGATCTGGGCAGGTTCGTTTATGTGGTCAACGAAAAGAACGAAGCAACCATCCGACCGGTGGTAGCCGGCAATTGGGTAGGTACGGACTGGGTGATTCTTGCAGGACTCACCGCGGGCGACAAAATAATTGTCAGCAATCTTATTAAACTTCGCCCGGGCACAATCGTAGCGCCTCAAGTATCGGGAATAGTGCCAATACCGACACCAAAGGTAGCGCCGGCACCAGCACCGGAAGCAGTGCCAGCAGCAACACCGAAGGTAGCGCCAGCACCATCGCCGCAGGTGTCGCCGATCCCAGCGCCGGCACCGACACCGGGGGTGCAGTCCCAGCCCATTACGAAAGCGCAGATTGCCAGGGATTATGCAACTTATCAGCAGCGCCCAAAACGTAAATTCATCGGTGCTCATACGCGGGAGCCGCGCTTCGCCCGCTATGTTGAAGATTGGCGGACCAAAATGGAGCAACTTGAAAATCTGAATTACCCCGAAATCGCCAAACGAGAAAAACTGTTTGGAAGCGTACAACTCACCGTCGGTATCAAATTCGATGGCCGCCTGGAATCGGTTGAAATCAACCGCTCCTCAGGGGAGAAGATGCTGGATGAAGCGGCGGTACGTATCGTAAAACTTGCCGGGCAGAAGGGGTTCGCTCCTTTCCCGCCTGAGATCCGTCAGGATACCGACATCCTGCATATCACCCGTACCTGGGTATTTAGGGAACCGCCAAGCAAATGATCATGCCGGTTACAAATTGCACAATCGCCAGACACCACTGAAATGATCACTGATCATTGTTCACAAATTCAAATGATCGGCGCTGCTCTAGGTAAGAGTAAACAGGAAGTCGCATGACCAGATTTTTTATTACCCGGCCGATTTTTGCTTCGGTCTTGTCCATGAT
>JAYUYT010000068.1:0-13305 GCA_043752345.1 Nitrosospira sp. | reverse complement strand
CATCGCGGCAACGTTCTATCATGTGGTACCTCACTTGGATGTCTTGGCGAAGTACGCTGCCGCTTCTTTTAAAAAATCACGTTCCTGTTTGACCTGCTGCAACTCGCGTTTGAGCCGTGCCACCTCCAGGTCTCGCGGTGTCCCATTTCCGGGAAAGGCCTTTTTACCCGTCGTGCTGATTTCATCACGCCAGCGTCGTAACATGCCGGGATTGATCCCTAGATTAGTGGCAACCTGGACTAGTGGAATATCAGACTGCCGAACAAGCTGAACGGCTTCCTGTTTGTATTCTTGACTGTACTTTCTGCGTATGTGCATGGTCTACCTCCGAGTGTATTATCACTCTTAATGAGGTATCCGTTAAATCGGGGCAAAACCACCTGGATTCAAGCAGCATAAGCCGCAAGCGGTTTAGCCGCGCGCCAGAACTTCCATAAGTCGTCACGTGTCACGGTGAAATTCTTGTCGCCGTGCTCGCTGATGACAGTGAGGGTCAACTGCTCGAGCTTGCCCTGTTTCAACGCTGCCAGTAAGGGAGCGAACCAATCCTGCTCCAGTTTCTTCAGACTTTCGCGCCATCCGTAGGCGTCATCGTATTGGGTTTTCGTGTGCAGCATATCGAGCACGGCCAGATGATTGCCGGCCGCAGTGGATTGGCACCATGCGGTTGCCGTGGACGGAAGCGCTGCATGATTCGCAGCGTGTGCCAGTGCCAGTGATCGGGGAAGAAAAGCATTGCTCCACACTTGGGTATAGGGACAGCCGCTCAACTGCGGCATGGTTCCGCCGCCCCACAACCAGATGCCGTTGATGGCGAGTTCACCACGCGCTTCCCGTGCCAGATTGAGCGGATGCTCGTGCAGTAGCATCTGCACTTCGTTGAAGAGTCCCTGCCAGCGCATGTTGTCTGTGCCGGATGGCAGGAGCGCATGAATATCTTGGCCGGCCACTGCACTGAGCGCATGGGTTTGCAGCGCGGGTATCTCGGCCACGCGCAGATACCAGCGATCTGGGGCCAGCGGCAGAAAAACCGGTTCCTGCCGGGCAGTCGCGGCATGGTGCGACGGGAGATCGCAACCGTCTGCGGCGAAATGCCGGTTGAGCAAATCGGCAAGCTGCTTTGCTTCTTCTGCCGCAATCCGGAAAATCTGACTGTCGGCCAGCACGATCTGACTCCGCTCGAGCCGCAGATGCACCGGGTCGGCGCGCAGCCAGTAATGGTTTTCTGCTTGCACCTGCCCGGCGCTGTCGGCCTGCAGCGTGAGCGGTGCCACCGGCCAGTCCTGCTGCTTCGCCACGCCAAAAGTGCGGCACAGCCATGCTTCAACTCCTTGCGATTCATTTGCGGTGCGCGAGCTTCTTGCCAGCAGGATTTCCAGTGCGGGCAACGGCAGGTCGTGGTAAATTTCCGGCAAGGCATCTCCCGGCCAGAACAGGGAGGGAACGAGAAGATGCAAATTCATTGCGCAGGAGGGAAGATGGGCAGAAGCCGGATGCTGGCGGATTAAACGGCTTCGAAACCGGCATCCTTGATGGCTTGCTTGAACTGCTCGCTGCCGGTTATTGCGGCGTCATACTGGAGCGCGACTTGCGCATCCTCCAGCGAAACATCGGCGTCGTTCACCCCCGGAATTCTTTCCAACACATTCTTCACGCTTTTGGCACAGCCCATGCAGGTCATGCCTTTGATGTTGATCACGGTCGTTTGCATTTGTTCTGCTCCTTTTTAAAGATAATCAAGAACCCGCCTGCCAGCGCTTCAGCAACAACGAGTTGCTGACCACCGATACCGAACTCATCGCCATTGCCGCGCCCGCAATCACGGGATTGAGCAATCCTATTGCCGCCAGCGGGATGCCCAGCGCGTTGTAGATGAAAGCGAAGAAAAGATTCTGGCGGATTTTGCTCAGCGTTGCACGCGAGAGCGAGATCGCATCGGCCGCGCTCATCAGGTCATCGCGCATCAGGGTAATGTCGGCGGCTTCAATTGCTACATCGGAGCCCGCGCCGATGGCGAAGCTCACATCCGCTGCGGCCAGCGCCGGTGCGTCATTGATACCGTCGCCGACCATGCCGGTAAATTTACCGCTCGCTTTGGTTTGTTCCACTGCGGCGGCCTTGTCCTGCGGCAGCACTTCGGCACGATAACTGGTGATGCCCGCCTGCCGGGCAATGGCGGCAGCGGTGGCGGGATTGTCGCCGGTCAGCATCACCACTTCGATACCCATGGTTTGCAGCCGCTTTACCGCCTGTGCGGAAGTGCTGCGCAAGCGGTCGGCGATGGCGAGGTAGCCGAGCACCTTGGGAACGTCATCAGTCACGGCAGCCACGGCGATGACGGTTTTGCCTGCAGCCTGCAGAACCGCGATGCGCGCGTCATCAATGGCCGCACCGCGCCCACCTACAAATTTAGGCGAACCCAGCAGATATTCGCTACCGTCGATGCGGGCAGTAATCCCGCTGCCGGCGACGGCATTAAAATCAGTTACCACTTGCGGGCGGATGTTCATGCCCGCGGCACGTTCCAGCACCGCTTTTGCGAGAGGGTGTTCCGAGCCTTGTTCCAGGGTGGCGGCAACTTGCAGCAAGTCATGCTCGGTAGTTGATCCTGCCGCAGCGATATCGGTCACCGCCGGTTTGCCTTCGGTGAGGGTGCCGGTCTTGTCTACAATCAACACCTGGATTTTTTCTGCATGTTCCAAAGCGGCGGCATTCTTCACCAGTACGCCGGTCTGCGCGCCGCGCCCGGTGCCGACCATGATCGCCGTCGGCGTGGCCAGCCCCAATGCGCAAGGACAGGCGATTACCAGTACCGCAACGGCATTGATCAGCGCCGTGACGAAATCACCTGCAAGCCACCAGGTGAGCACCAGAGTCAGTGCACTGATGGCCACCACCACCGGCACGAATACCGCTGAAATGGTGTCGGCCATGCGCTGGATCGGCGCTTTGGAACCCTGCGCCTGTTCCACCAGGCGGATGATGGCCGCGAGCTGGGTATGGGCGCCGACGCCGGTGGCGCGGCATTTGAGCAGGCCCTGCTGGTTCATGGTAGCGGCATAGACTTTCGCTCCTGCCTGCTTGCCGACCGGCAGGCTCTCGCCGGTCAGCATGGCCTCGTTTACGCTGGAGGCTCCCTCGATGACGACGCCATCCACCGGCAGATTCTCGCCTGGGCGCACGATGAAAATGTCGCCCAGCACGAGGCTACTTGCGTCCACTTCGATGATCTCGCCGTTGCGCTCCACTCGCGCGGTTTTGGGCTGCAGCTTGATCAATTCCTCGATAGCGGCCGAAGTTTTGCTTTTGGCGCGCGCTTCCATCAGTTTGCCCAGCAATACCAGCGTGATGATGGCCGCACTGGCTTCGAAATAGACATGCTGCTGCAGCGCCAGCAGCGTCACCACTGCGCTGAAAAAATACGCCATGCTGGTGCCGAGCGCGATCAGCACATCCATGTTGGCGCTGCCGCCGCGCAGCGCGTGCCATGCGGCGACATAAAAGCGCTTGCCGACCCAGAACTGCACCGGCGTCGCCAGCAGCCATTGCAGCCAGCGCGGCAGCAGATCTTCATGCATGCCAGAGAACATTGCGCCCATCTGCAGCACCAGCGGCAGGGTGAGGGCAGCAGAAATCCAGAACATGCGCAGTTCCGCCTGATAAGCAGCAAGCCGCCGCGCTTTCTCCTCGGTGCGGCTGCTATCGCTGATTTCACTGGCACCATAACCCGCTCTGACGACGGTGGCGATCAGCTCATCCACCGTCACCATGCCGGGATTGAAGCTGGCGCGAGCTGTCTCCGTAGCCAGATTGACCGTGGCGTTGACACCGGGAAGCTTGTTCAGCGCTTTCTCGATCCGGCCGCTGCATGCGGCGCAAGTCATATCGTGGATTTGCAGTTGTACCGATTGGGGGATGACGTGGAAACCGGCCTGCTCAATCGAGCGCACCAGATCTTCGGGCCGGGTAGTGGTGCCGGCATCGAGCTCCACCCGCACTTTTTCATTGGCGAAGTTAACCGCTGCGTGTACACCCGGCAATTTATTCAGATTGTTTTCAATCCGTGTCGCACAGGCTGCACATGTCATGCCCTCGATGGGCAGTTCGATTTGCCTGAGAGTAAGAGAGTTCATGATGACTGCGCATTCATGATGAGGTCAGTGTAGGTAGCGTAGATCCAGGTAGTCAGTAATGAGACAACCAATGCCCGGCAGAATTCACGCCCACTCTGACGCACCACCGAGTGAGCGTCAGTCTTCCCGCCGCAACTGTGGAAACAGGATCACATCACGAATGCTGGGGCTGTCGGTGAACAGCATGACCAGCCGGTCTATGCCGATACCTTCGCCTGCGGTGGGGGGCAGGCCGTATTCCAGCGCACGGATGTAATCGGCATCATAGTGCATGGCTTCGGCATCACCCGCTTCCTTGGCTTGGGCTTGCTCGAGGAAACGCGCCGCCTGATCCTCGGGATCATTCAGTTCGGAAAAACCGTTGGCGATTTCGCGTCCGGCGATGTAAAGCTCGAAGCGGTCGGTTACTTCGGGATTGATATCGTTGCGCCGTGCCAGGGGCGAGACTTCCGCCGGGTAATCGATGATGAAAGTCGGCTCGAACAGTAAGTGCTCGGTGATTTCGTCGAACAGCGTAAGTTGCAATCCGCCGATGCCGTCCCCTGGTTTGTAGAAAATGCTGAGTGTCTGCAACTGGCTGATCAGGAAAGCGCGATCGCTGAGCTGTGCATCGGTGTATTGCGGATGGAATTTCCGGATGGCCTGGGTGATGGTGAGCCGTGCGAATGGTTGCGCGAAATCGATTTCCCGTCCCTGGTAGGTGATGCTGGTCGTGCCCAGAATCTTCTCTGCCACCTGCCGCAGCATGGTCTCGGTGAAATCCATCAGGTAAGCATAATCCTGATAGGCTTCGTAGAACTCCAGCATGGTGAATTCAGGGTTGTGCCGGGTGGAGATGCCCTCGTTGCGGAAGTTGCGGTTGATCTCGAACACTTTTTCCATCCCGCCGACTACCAGGCGTTTGAGGTAAAGCTCCGGCGCGATGCGCAGGTACAGCGCCATATCCAGCGCATTGTGATGGGTGGCGAAAGGCCGTGCCGCCGCGCCGCCGGGAATCGGATGCATCATCGGCGTTTCCACTTCCAGATAACCGCGCGCGACGAAGAATTCGCGTATGCACTGGATGATTCCGGAACGGGCGGCAAATACCTTGCGGGTGTCCTCATTGGTGATCAGGTCAAGATAGCGCTGGCGGTATTTCTGTTCCTGATCGGTCAGGCCGTGGAATTTTTCCGGCAGAGGGCGCAGTGCTTTGGTCAGCAAGTGCAAGTGCGTGACCCGCACTGAAAGTTCGCCGGTCTTGGTTCTGAACAGTGTTCCTTGGGCGCCGAGGATGTCGCCCAGGTCGTGGTGCTTGAATGCCTGGTGAACGGCTTCACCGGTCAGATCGTTGCTGATATAGAGCTGGATGCGTCCGCTCATGTCCTGGATGGTGGCAAAGCTCGCCTTGCCCATCACGCGTTTCAACATCATGCGCCCCGCCACTCTTACGCTCTTCGCCGCCGCTTCCAGCGTTTCGTTGGTGTCTGCAGCATATTGCTGGTGTAGGTCTGCTGTCAGATCATCGCGGCGGAAATCGTTGGGGAAAGCGTTGCCCGTCTTGCGCAGTTCGGTCAGTTTGGCGCGGCGCTCCGCGATGATCTGGTTGTCGTCTTGAGAGGGGATATTTTGTTGATCAATTTCCTGATTCATTTTTCTTTCCTGATAATTGTCTGCTGATATTTCTCATGTCGCACAAGCCACCAGCGCATGGGAATAAGCTTGCAAAGTGACTAACGTCCAAAAGGATTGCGTATCGTCAACACGCCATCCACCCGCAACCCGTCCTGAAAATCTTCCGACCACAACGTCGTGCAACCTGCCTCCAGCGCGCTGGCAACAACCATCGCGTCGTATAGCGAAAACCCGTAGCGTTGCGCCAGTTCCAGCCCACGTTCGTGAGCTTCCACTGTCAGCGGCACCGCTTTGCAAAAGCGGCGAATGTCGCGCAAAACCGTTTGAATCTCCACCCACGGCATCGCCAGCTTGCGCGAGGCGACGCTGGCGAATTCATTCAACACCTGCACGCTGACTACCCCGCCCGCCGCCAGCAACTCTTCGGCACGACCTGCCTTTACGTCATCGCCGGAAAACAGATAGAGCAGGATATTGGTATCGAAAAAATCAGCTACGCGCATTCGCTTCCAGCCGGTCGAACCTGAAATCGGCGGGCAGCCTGCCGCGATAGGCGCGCAAACGTGCCAATACGTCTTCCGTTGCCGGAGACTTTCTCACATCGAAGCGCCGCGCATCCGCCACCTCGATTTCGATGTCGTCGCCCTCCTTCAAATCCAGCGCATCCACTACCGAGGTCGGCAAGCGCACCGCCAGACTGTTGCCCCATTTGGAAACTTGCATGGCTATCTCCTTTGGATATACATAATCAAATTGTATATCATAAACAGCCTTCCTGCTCACCTTTCTCGCCGCATTGCAGCATGGCTTTAGCCAGTTCCTGCAATATGCGCGGCAACGTCAGGGCGCCGATAACCGCTTGAGCACAAACTTCCTCGGAAACTCCAGCTTGCCGTTGATTCCCACGATATTGTCGGCCAGCCGTGCGTTAATCTCGGCCAGTGAGGCTTGGCGCTCCACCCGATAGATTTCCGCCAGCCAGGCGTAATCCTTCAGGTTGGCTTGCAGGCTCAGTCTATTGGCATAAGGCGTGGTGGCCGTGATGATTAACGGCTGCATGGCATCGCGCTCGCGCTGCGCCAGATCGGGCGGCACGCCGATGGCGAGCAACTGCACGAACAGCGCCTCGATGAACCGCTGCGGCAACGTGGCGTAGGGCGCGGCTTCCAGCACCAAGCCCAGACGGTCATGCTCGCTGATTGCGACCACCAGTTTCGGGCGCGTGTGCAGCAGATTCAGCGACCAATCGCCCAGCCAGTTCGCGCCCGGTGCAGGCGGCGTGGAAGGTCTGACCTTCATTGCCGTCAGCAACTTTTGTGTGCAGCGCAAAGCGGTCATGCTTCATCCAGGAGCCAGGCGGGAATATCGCGGCTGCCATGCAAAACACGCCAGATGTTGATTTGGTCGGCGGTTTCCACATAGAACACCAGATAGGGAAAACGCTTGCAGCGCCAGAACCGCAGGCCGGGCAGAGCCAATTCATGGGCATAACGCGGAGAGCCTGCGCCCGGACGGCGTTGTATGTAGCGGTAGGTTTGCTCCAGAGTATCAATAAACGCCAAGGTCACCTCGGGCGCATTTTGCAGGTAGTATTCGACCGCCTCCAGCACATCCCAGTCCGCCCGCTCGTGGCGAACAAGCGGCTTCATCTGGTTCGGCTCAGGCGTTTCTTGATGCCGGAACGCAGCGAGGCAAAGTAGTCGGCATCGGCCAAGCCTGAGGGCTTGGACTGCGCGCCCTCCAGCAGCAAGTTGCGCAACTGCGTCCGCTCCTGATCGCGGCGGATCAATTCGCGCACATACTCGCTGGAGGTGCCATAACCTGCCGTGCTGACCTGCCGATCCACGAATTCCTTGAGGGCGTCAGGGAGAGAAATATTCATTGTTGACATGCTGGTAAGTCTAATTCGCTTGGCAAAATTTGGCAAGGTATGGAGGCGGTAAAAATTGGCGAAGAGCAGTTGCGGGGAATTTAAATTGAACCTGGCCCTGTTTGATCGTACATGAGGATTTCGAACACCGCGTAACGCCGCAGATCGCCTCCGCAGTAATTTTTAAACAGCTTCTCACAATGCCTGATTGAATGCGCGATGCAGCATGGACTGGAACAGATGCTCCGTGCGCTGGCGGCTGGCGGCCTGTGTGGTTCCCAGTTCGCGGATTTCGCTGACACGTTGGGCGAATTCTTGTTGCAGTGGGAGTGGCAGCACGAGAATGGGTGTGCACTTTACAGGTAGCATAAGACGTAGAATAGACTTCCCTGATTTTGAAATGGAAATGAGATGGGGGTTACCGCTACTCAAATTGCAGATTGGGCTGACACTAAGGTGGCCCAAGCCGATCTTTCACGCTTGGTTCGGCGTTTATGTTTCGATGCGGGCACGACTCGCCAGATTTCTTTCCCGGCGGGAGACTCAACTTATTCTCCTGGGTGGGATGGCGTTCTCTATAGCGAGGAAGGCAATGCTTGGGTCCCAACAGGGGCATCCTGTTGGGAAATGGGTTGCGACAAAAAAATAACCAGCAAGGCTAATGGTGACTACCAGAAACGGACCGAGCAAACTACTGAGGCCGAGCGCTTAACCATAACTTTTGTTTTCGTCACTCCCAGACGCTGGAGCACTAAATCTACTTGGATTAATGAGCGTCGCGCGAAAGCTGAATGGGCCAATATCTTGGCCTTTGATGCCGACGACTTGGAGCAATGGCTTGAGCAGACTCCGGCAGTCGCTCTTCAGTTTGCGGAAGAACTTGGACTTAGTGGGTGGGGCGTTGAAAGTCCGACGCATTACTGGCGGCTTTGGTCAGAGCAGTGTTCTCCTAGAATTACACCAGAGGCTTTTTTCATTGACCGTACTCAGAAACGAGATCAGTTGATCGAAAAAGTTCAAAACGGTTTGCGCCAGAATATGCAGCATACCCTTGCAGTCAGCGCCGACAGTTTAGAAGAGGCAGCAGCTTTTGTGGTCGCCGCCTTGAATGAACATCCAGAACTCGCAAGTTCAGCGCTGGTAGTGACTGCTCCAGAGGGTTGGCGCTTTGTGGAGGCGAATCACCCACTGCGCATTGCCATTGCTGCGCGCACCGAAATCGCGGCTACTCCAACTCTCCGCGATGGTTTGCTAATCATTGTTCCTCATGCCGCTGGAGATATTGCCGGAAAGCCAAACGGCGATGAACTGTTTTTGGAGCGGCCAAAAATTTACGACTTCGAAAAGGCGTTGGTTTCCATCGGCATGGAGGAGTCCGACGCTAACCGTTATGCACTTACCACCGGACGCTCATGGTCTGTCTTTCGCCGTCAACGCGCCACCAATCCCGCGATCCGTCACCCTGCATGGCTCGAAGCACCTCAAGCGCCCAGCCTTGCTACCTTGTGTCTTCTTGGCGCGTGGTCAGAAAATAAGGAAGCGGATCAGTTGATAGTCAGCCAATTGGCTGGCAAGCCATATGAGGAAATTGAGCGAGATCTTCGAGAGCTATCTCAACTAGATGATTCCCCAGTTTTGAAAATTGGCGCGGTGTGGAAAGCAAAGTCTCCTTTGGAGTTGCTTGATCTGTTCGGAGGTCGCATTACTCGCGACCAACTGGACAGGTTCTTTCGCATCGCTCAAGAAATTCTTGCCGCACCAGACCCGCTACTGGAATTACCGGACAAGGAGAGATACGCAGCCCAAATACACGGCAAGATCAAGCCATATTCTGAGTTGCTCATTGAATCTCTTTGTGACGCGCTGGTTAAGCTGGCAGTTCGTGGTGCTGACCAGCCTGGTCTTCAGGTTTTGAAGGTCGAAGAGCGAGTTGGAGTTTTGGTTCACGATCTATTGGAGGCTGCCGATGGAGAGCGTTGGCTTTCGCTTGCCTCCTACCTGCCAGCTTTGGCTGAGGCTGCACCGGAATCCTTTTTGCGGGCAATAGAGAAAAGTTTTGCGAAGCCTGATGCACCAGTGACAAGGTTGCTAACCGAAACTGGTGAGTCGGGTTCTTTCGGGGGGCGTTGCTGGCACGCAGGTCTTCTTTGGGCTTTGGAAACACTTGCTTGGGCACCTAAGCGACTGGCACCTGTGGCGCTGGTACTGGCTCAACTGTGCCATGTCCCAATAAAGGGGAATTGGGGGAACTCACCGAAAAGCTCTCTGTTTGGTTTGTTTCGTACTTGGTTGCCACAGACGGCGGCTGATGTACAGCAACGGATAAGAGTTCTCGATCTTCTAATCGCTAGAGAATCTGCAGCAGCCTTCGACATACTCGAAGGTCTTGTGCAGAGAGGGCGACATGCTACACCTGCGGCTCGACCAAAGTGGAGGGACGACGATGCCGGCGCAGGACGCGGGGTCACAAAGGAGGAGTCCCAGCAGATGCACCAAGCAGCCAGAGAGCGTTTGATTCAATGCAGTGCTGGAAATGCACAATATATTGCCAAGCTGCTCGAGAATAGCGGTTTGCGCGACGAACAAGAACTTGCCAAGGTATTGGCCTTGGTGGAACCATTTGCCCAGTCATCAGCCGCCGATGAGGATAGGGAGGTCATCCGCTCCAGCCTGCGGAAAAAAATTCATTGGCACCGTAATTACGACAAAACGCAGGATACGGATTTGGATGAGTTGCTGAATGCTATCGAATCGCTGTATGAGCGACTGAAGCCGATTGATTTGGTAACTCGTCATCGCTGGCTATTCTCGAATCACTGGCCAGATTTACCCATCAGAGTACGAGATGAAGATACCAGCGTCAGAGGCGGACTACAGGAGACTACAAGAAATTCTGCATTGAGTGAGGTGTTTCAGACGCTCGGCATGGATGGTATTGAGCGCTTGATACGCGAATGCGGTAACGCAGACATAATCGGAATGACCTTAGCTGGAACAGGGTGCGGCAAGGATAAATGGGCGGAGTGGATAGTCGAAATGGGCAATGAATTTACTCCCGGCGAACCAATGACCTTTTGCATCTCTGGCTTGTTGTGTTGGATGCAAGAGCCCCAGTCTACAGCGCTAATTAGAGAAGTATTGGTGCAAGCAGACACTCGAAAGTGGAATGCTAGAAAACGTGCTAGCTTCCTTGTGTTGGCGCGCACCGAGCGATCTAGTTGGGAGTTCACGGCAGCTTGCGGAAGCGAGACTGCGCAAGCCTATTGGTCTATGGTCAATCCCGGACACTTGCGGGGAGATGATGCCGATATGGATTTCGTGTTGCGTCAGTTGCTTGATGCTAAACGTCCGCGAGCCGCTTTGCAGTGCTGTCAGTACGATTTGAAGCAGACGGATGCCAAGCTGCTTTTTGAGATGTTACAGCAGTACATGCGGGGAGAAGAGCCGCAAGGTATGTTGCTGGACTCTTGGCACTTGGGTGAGATGTTGGCGCGGTTGGAGAAATCCGGGGAAATTGAGAAGTCTGCGCTTATCCAGCTTGAGTTCGGTTTGTTCCCTGCGCTCAGATATGGACAAGAGGCAAGTGCAGTCCTGTTATACGATTCCATCATGACTGAGCCTGCGCTCTTTGCCGAATTGATATGCATCCTCTACAAACCTGCGCATGGGGAGCGTGAGGAGCCTGTTACCGATGCGACAAGAGCCGCTGCTGAAACGGCATGGAGTATCTTGCATGAATGCTCGCGTCAGCCAGGAACTCGGGCTGATGGAACCATCAATCCCGATGCGTTTCTCCGGTTTATCAATGAAGCACGGGAGATCTGCCGTCAGGCTGACCGGGCTGATATGTGTGATCAAACATTAGGGCAGATTCTTGCTCATGCCCCTTCGGATGAAGATGGTCTATGGCCTTTTGCACCAGCGCGAGAGATATTGGAATCTCTGGAAATGGAGGAGATGCGTACAGGATTTATCATCGGAACACATAATAAGCGAGGTGTTACTTGCCGCTCACCTTGGGATGGTGGTGAGCAAGAACGCGATCTTGCAGACTATTACCGGAAGTATGCAGAGAGGTTGCATCTTTCTCAGCCCAACGTAGCTAGCATGCTGGATAGAATTGCGAGAAGCTATGAGCAAGATGGGAAGCACGAAGACGTTGAAGCGAATCTTCGTAAAGAGGGGTATTGATAGCTATCATCGATGGCGAGTAGCCAAAGGATTTTTAGCGGCCTCGCAGCTTGGAACTAAACCCCTTGTTTCAAACTCGCCTCGATAAAATCATCCAGCCCGCCGTCAAGCACGCCCTGGGTATTGCCGATCTCAACGCCGGTGCGCAAATCCTTGATGCGCGACTGATCCAGCACGTAGGAACGGATCTGGTGTCCCCAGCCGATGTCGGTCTTGGAATCTTCCATCGCCTGCTTTTCGTCATTGCGTTTGCGCAATTCCGCTTCGTATAGGCGCGATTTCAGCATGGCCATCGCTTCCGCGCGGTTGCGGTGCTGCGAGCGATCATTCTGACATTGCACCACAATGCCGGTGGGATTGTGGGTGATGCGGATCGCTGAATCGGTTTTGTTGATGTGCTGTCCGCCCGCACCGGAAGCGCGGAACGTATCGATGCGCAAGTCCGCAGGGTTGATGTCTACTTCGATGGTCTCATCCACTTCGGGATAAACAAACACGCTGGCGAATGAGGTATGGCGGCGATTGCCGGAGTCGAACGGGGATTTGCGCACCAGCCGGTGCACGCCGCTTTCAGTGCGCAGGTAGCCGTAGGCGTAATCGCCGGAGATCTTGAGGCTGGCACTCTTGATGCCTGCGACCTCACCGGACGACTCTTCCAGCACTTCCACCTTGTAGCCACGACGTTCGCAATAGCGCAGGTACATGCGTTCCAGCATGGACGCCCAGTCCTGCGCTTCGGTACCGCCGGAGCCAGACTGGATATCGACGAAACAGTTATTGGGATCCATCGGGTGGGCGAACATGCGGCGGAATTCCATGTCCGCCACAGTCTTTTCCAGTTGCGCGACGTCGGCGCCGACACTCTCCAGCGTGGCATCGTCATTCTCTTCTTTCGCCATCAGAAACAAATCGCGGGCATCATGTAATTGCCGCGCGACTGTTTCTAGAGTGTTGACGACACCCTCCAGCATTTTCTTTTCCCGCCCCAATTCCTGGGCTCGTTTGCTGTCACCCCAGATAGCGGGGTCTTCCGCCTGCCGGTTGAGTTCGGTCAGACGCGTTTGTTTGGCATCGAAGTCAAAGATACCTCCGCAATTCTGTCGCCCGGTTGTCGAGAGAGGCGAGTTGGTTGGCGATGGCGTTGAGTTGTTCCGCTTCCATGGGAGTCTGGCCCGAAAATGCGACAAAAAGAAAATTATACAGCAAGCTCAGGGAAGCGCTGAGAATCCGGGAAAGTATCCCTATGCCTGTGGCTTATCGGCAAGAGAGGTCGTTTTTTCGTTACAATCACGCCATGGCAAAATTCTTTGCATTGATTCCTGCAGCAGGTTCCGGTTCGCGCATGGGCAACGAGCTGCCCAAGCAGTATCTGCCGCTGGCCGGCAGACCGATGATTTATCATGCCTTGCGCACGCTATGTGATTCACCCCGCATTGCCGGCGTATTTGTGGTGCTTGCGCCCGGCGACAGTGAGTGGTCAAGCTATGACTGGTCGGA
>JAYUYT010000067.1:0-5549 GCA_043752345.1 Nitrosospira sp. | reverse complement strand
CTATATGCGGCGTCTACATTTTTTGTTCCCGCCTTGTCTTGTTTAGAACTTTGAATTTTTAGAGGCGCCCTTAAGAAGCCAGCAGCAATGGATCGATCAGAGCTTGCGCGCCATCCTTGATGACAGCTGGATGGGCTGAAGCGCCCAATCTATTGAATAGCTCTCGTGTATTTATCCAAGAAAAAGTACTTTACAAATCGGACAAAACTATTTAACCTGCGAAAAGTTTGTGATGCACGTCACATTTTAATTCCATCGCAATTATCAATAATGATGCATTTTTTGTGCACTGACTGTTCCAGCTAATGGCTAAATTCCAAATTCCGCAAAGTGAAATTGCGCAAATCCTGATCAGCTTTAAAGGTGCGTTCAGAACCGTTGGTGTTTTCAGCGCCATCATCAACATATTAATGCTGGTGCCGGTGTTATACATGTTGCAGGTGTACGACCGCGTTCTGTCGAGCCGCAATGAGACCACCTTGTTGATGCTGACGATCATGGTGCTGGGTGCCTATCTGGTCATGAGCGCACTGGAATTTATCCGCAGTTTTGTGCTGATCCGGGTGGGTGCACAGCTCGACATGAAAATGAACAAACGGGTTTATACGGCTGCCTTTGAACAGAACCTGAAACAAGCAGGCGGTAATGCCGGACAAGCGTTGCAGGATTTGACCAATATTCGTCAGTTTCTGACCGGCAACGGCATATTCGCTTTCTTCGATGCGCCGTGGTTTCCCATCTATCTGGCGGTCATTTACTTGTTCGATCCCATGCTGGGCACGTTTGCTTTGGCTGGCACGATCGTGCTGATTGTGCTGGCTTATGTCAATGAAGTGATCTCAAAGAAGCCCCTGGCAGATGCCAGTGCCATGGCGGTCGCTTCCAGCAATCTGGCAACCAATAACCTGCGCAATGCTGAAGTCATTGCGGCAATGGGCATGTTGCCCAATTTGATGGCGCGCTGGTTCAAGCTGCACAGCCGTTTTCTGCAATTGCAGGCGGAAGCCAGCGAAAAGTCCGGGATCATCACTGCACTGACCAAGTTTGTGCGCATATCCATGCAATCGCTGATTCTGGGTTTGGGGGCGCTGCTGGTGCTGGATGGCAAAATCACCCCGGGGATGATGATTGTTGCTTCCATCTTGATGGGCAGAGCGACCGCCCCGGTGGACCAGTTGATTGCCGTATGGAAAACCTGGAGTGGCACGCGCAGCGCTTACCAGCGCTTGAATAAACTGCTGGAGGCTAACCCTGCACGCGAAGCGGGAATGTCGTTGCCGAAACCGCTGGGGCAGATTTCAGTGGAAGCGGTAACAGCAGCGCCGCCCGGTTCCCCAGTAGCCGTGATCAAGAACCTGAGTTTCGCGATTGCAACCGGCGACGTGTTGGGCATCATCGGTCCGAGCGGCTCGGGCAAATCCACCCTGGCACGGCTGCTGGTCGGCATTTGGCCGGCTGCGGTGGGCAAAGTGCGCCTGGATGGGGCCGATGTTTATCACTGGAACAAAGATGAACTGGGTCCCAGTATTGGCTACTTGCCGCAGGATGTCGAATTGTTCGCCGGGACAGTCAGCGAGAATATCGCGCGCTTTGGTGAGATCGATGCGGAGAAAGTGATCCTGGCAGCAAAACGCGCCGGGGTGCATGACATGATCCTGCATTTCCCGCAAGGTTATGACACCCCCCTCGGCGATGGCGGCGGCGGCTTGGCTGGCGGGCAGAAGCAGCGCATTGGGCTGGCGCGGGCGATGTACGACGACCCTTCGCTGATCGTGCTGGACGAACCGAATTCAAATCTGGATGATCTGGGTGAGCAGGCTCTGGTTGCGGCGATCACTGATTTGCGCAACCGTGGCAAAACCATCGTGCTGATCACCCATCGCACCAGCGCGCTCAGCACCACCAATAAATTATTGCTGTTACGCGATGGCATGGCGCAGATGTTTGGCCCCACTCACCAAGTGCTGGCTGAGTTGGCTAAAACTAATAAACAGCAGTCGCAGCAGGCCCAACAAACCAAGCAAGCACAGATCCCCGCTGATGCCCGGGCGCGCATTGAAGCAGACGCGGCTGCGGATGTAACGGCACAGGAATGACGATGAAGAAATTACTTGGCAACAATGCTGCCCCTACGGATATCGCCTTCCAGGAAATACCGTCGCTGGAAGTCAATACCGACGCGAGCTCGCATGCGCGGCTGGGATGGTGGATCGTCATCGTGGGCGTGGGCGGTTTCTTGTTGTGGGCATCGATCGCACCGCTGGATCAAGGGGTTCCGCTCAGCGGGACAGTCGCTGTCGCATCTCACAGAAAGGTAATCCAGCACCCGACTGGCGGCATCATCGAGGAAATCCTGGTCAAGGAAGGCGATGTGGTGAAAGCTGGCCAGGCTTTGGTAACGATGAATGACACCCAGACAAGAACGCTGGCTGAGATCTCGCGCGTGCAATACTTCACTGCACGCGCTGTAGAAGCACGCCTGACTGCAGAACGGGATGACCAGCGCGCGGTCACTTTCCCAATGGAACTGGAAAGCGCCAAGGATGACCCGCGTGTGGCAGCCAACATCCATCTGCAAAACCAGTTGTTTGCTTCACGCCGCACGGCGATCCACAGCGATCTCAGAATTCTGAAAGAGCAGCTCGACGCCTTGCGCGATTTGGCCAGAGATGGTTACGTGGCACGCAATCGCATGCTGGACGTGGAACGTACCTATGTTCAGCGCCAGCAAGACTATCATAAAGAAGTACGCATGCAATTGTCCGAAGTACAGAAAGAAGCAGAGTCGCTCAAAGCGCGTCTGGTCAGTCTGGATTTTGACCTGGCGAATGTCGAAATGAAAGCGCCGGTGGATGGCACGGTCGTGGGGCTGAGCGTGTCCACGCACGGTGGCGTAATCACCCCCGGTTTCAAGTTGATGGAAATCGTGCCGAGCGACGATCTATTGGTGGTTGTAGGGCACTTGCCGGTACATCTGATCGACAAGGTGCACCCGGATCTCGCAGTAGAGCTGATATTTTCGGCGCTCAATCAGAACCTGACACCGCATATACCTGGTATCGTCACGCATGTCTCGGCGGACCGGTTAACCGACGAGAAAACCGGGCTACCTTACTATATGCTGAAAGCCAAGGTTGCGCCGGAGGGTGTAAAAATGATTGCTGATTTGCAGATTCGTCCTGGCATGCCGGTGGATTTGTTCGTGAAAACGGGCGAGCGCACCATGATGAATTACATCTTGAAGCCGATACTTGACCACATCAAGATGTCAATGACCGAGAAATAAGGATGCCTGTTTTGTCATTCCACCGCCGAACCATCTTGTTCCTGAGCATTACCGTATTATTCCATACCGGTAATGCAGCGGCGTTCGGGTTGATGCAGGCATTCGATGCGGCGCTGCAAAACGATCCCGCTTATCGCGCAGCAATCCATGAAAACACAGCGGGGCAACAATTCAAGGTAATGGGACGCTCGCATCTGCTGCCCAACCTGTCGTTCGTCTACACCACCAACCAGAACGAGCAGGATATCAGCCGCAGCACCGGCCCCGCGACTCCAACCCGCCAATTTGTCAGCGAGACCGAGGTGCTCCAGTTCCGGCAACCGCTCTTCAATCTGGATTCGCTCGCCCGCTACAAACAAGGCATCGCGCAAACCAGTCAGAGCGATGCCAAGTTTTCCGATCGCAGCCAGGAGTTGATCGTGCGCATAGTCGCCGCGTACGCGGATGCCAAGAATGCGGAAGATCAACTGGCATTGGCTGTCGCACAGTTGAATGTATTCACGGAACAGAAACAGATGAATAGCCGCATGTTCGAAAAAGGTGAGGGCACCAGAACCGATATGCTGGAAACACAGTCAAGATACGATCTGGCCGAAGCGCAAGTGATCGAAGCACGCGACAATCTGGCGAACATGCGCAACGTGCTCGCAACCATCAGCGGCATGGAAGTCACGGCGCTGGATGCGCTGTCGGATAATTTCCGTGTGAAACCGATGGACCCCGCCAGTTTCGATGAATGGAAAACCATCGCGCTGGATGGGAATCCGGAGATCGTCGCGCAACGCCATACCGTGGAAATCGCGCGCGAAGAAATCAACCGGCAACGTGCCGGTCACGCGCCGCGTGTCGACCTTATCGCCAGCGTCAACCGGCAGAAATCCGATAATCCCGTCATGGTCGGCCTGGACGCCCTCACCCGCAGTGTCGGGGTGCAGGTGAATGTGCCACTGTACAATGGCGGCAATGTCAGCGCCGTGACCAGCCAGGCGGTAGCAAACCATGAAAAAGCCAAAGCCGAACTCGATGCCAAGATCAATCAGATATTGATTGAATTGCGCAAGCAATACAATCTGGCTTTGAGCAGCGTGCATCGCATCGACGCGCTGACGAAATCCGTCAGTTCAGCGAGTTTCCTGGTCGAGGCAATGCAGAAAAGCGCCCAGCGCGGGGTCCGCACCAACCTTGATACACTCAATGCCCAGCAACAGTTGTATACCGCAAAACGTGATCTGACACTCGCCCGCTACACCTATCTGTTGAGTTACCTGCGGCTGCGGAAAGCGGCCGGCACGGTCGGGGTCAGTGATCTACAAGATATCGCAAGTTATTTTATCGCCAGCCAGTAACGCTGCTGAAAATAGCGCGGCACCATCACGCACGCCTTAGACTACCGGCAGATGGTCGATGCCGTTCTGAATGACTCCAACCAACTGCGCGGGATTCGCGCCGAGTTCTACTGGACTGATGATGCCGGCAGCATCCAACGCAAGAAATTTGTCGCCGAACCTGATTCGTTCAACGTTGTGCAGTGTGTCGACACCTTCTGTACCGCTACGATCAATAATCGTATAGCCTGCCGTGGTCTTGGTTACGCTGAAATTGCCGCGTGTGCCCGCGTACACCACCATATCGGTACCGCTGCCGCCATCGATCGTATCGTTGCCTGCACCACCCGCCAGCTTGTCATTTCCGCGCATGCCGCGCAGCCAATTGTCTGCGGAATTTCCGGCGATGGTATCGTTGCCATCGCCTCCAATAATGTTCTCAATGACTGTAGCAGCGCTTACGGCCAAGCTTGCCCCATCAATGGTGCTGACGGCTCCAGGCGTCAGGTTTATCGTACTCGCATTGGTGAGCGCGGCAAGGTTCAGTGTATCAATGCCAGCTGCATCGCTCAACGTACCCCGGGTAGGATCTGCTGCCAATGATTCCGAGTATTCGTTGGTAAAAATATAGGAGTCACTGTCAGACGCTTTTTTGCCGGTAAGGGTCAATGTCCAGTTGTCCAACGTTCCACTCTCCCTCGCTGCCTGGTCGGTGACTTGCAAAGTCCATAGCCCGGATGAATCCTCCCCCCAATTCGCAACTGTATCAAAAGTGAAATGGATGTCGTCCTGTGTGGAACCGATGCTGCTGGTGGCGCTTTTGCCCGGTCGATACAGCAGCACTGACCGCATACCATTCGGCGACTGCAAGGTGATTGAAAGATCACCAATAGTTGGATGGGTGAGATTTAGCGTCACATCGACACGTTCGATTTGCA
>JAYUYT010000066.1:0-30002 GCA_043752345.1 Nitrosospira sp. | reverse complement strand
TGCTGGCATTGCTGGCGATGGGGGTGGTGTACAAGGTCATTCCCGATCCGCTGGTCAGCCGTTTCCATTCCGATACCGAGGCTTCTGCCGGGCGTTTCCACAATGTGCTGCGCAATCCCGAACTGCTGCGGCTGGATTTTGGTGTATTTGCATTGCATGCAGTGCTGATGGCGTTGTGGTTGGTGGTGCCATTGTCTTTGCGTCAAGCCGGGCTAGCGGCAGATCAGCACTGGCAGATATATTTGCCGGTGCTGCTCATCTCCATGCTGCTGATTGTTCCAGCAATTATTTATGCGGAAAAGAAAGCCAAGCTTAAGCCGGTGTTTACCGTGGCTGTGGCACTGCTGCTGGTGAGCCAAGTGCTGCTGGCGCTGGCGCTCGATTCGGTGTGGGGCACGGCAGCGGCATTGCTGGTATTCTTTGCCGCATTCAACCTGCTGGAAGCAAGTTTGCCGTCGCTTATTTCCAAGATTGCGCCGGTCGGCGCGAAGGGCACCGCCATTGGCGTCTATAGCAGCGTACAATTTCTTGGCGCTTTTACCGGCGCCACCGCAGGCGGCTATCTTTACGGCAACTACGGGGGGTCTGCGCTATTTGCATTCTGTGGCATTCTACTGGCATTATGGCTGGTGCTTGCCGCCACTATGAAAGCACCTGCTGCTGTGCGCACCAGGATGTATCATGTGCAGGAAATGGATACGGGTAGGGCCAGTGGTCTGTCGCGCGAACTGGCAGCGCTACCCGGTGTGCGTGAGGCGCTGGTGCTGGCGAGCGAAAGGGTGGCTTACCTGAAAGTAGATATGCAGGGTTTTGACGAAGAGCGGGTTGTTCAATTATTAGGGGGAGAAGCGTAAATGGCATCAGTTAACAAAGTCATACTCATCGGTAATCTGGGCAAAGACCCCGAGACCCGTTACATGCCCAATGGCGAGGCGGTGACCAACATCACTCTGGCCACTACCGAAAACTGGAAAGACAAAAGCGGTGAGAAGCAGGAAAAGACCGAATGGCATCGTGTCACGTTTTATCGCAAGCTGGCCGAGATCGCCGGAGAGTACTTGAAAAAAGGCCGGCCGGTGTACGTCGAAGGACGGCTGGAAACACGCAAGTGGACCGACAAGGCGGGTGTGGAGCGCTATACCACCGAGATCATTGCGAGCGACATGAAGATGCTGGGCAGCAAGCCCGGCAGCAGCAGTTTCGAAGTAGTGGACCGGGAAGAGGGTGCCTCGGCCAGTGCATCAGCCAAACCAGCCGCCGCCAAAAGTGGCAGCGGGTTTGACGACATGGACGACGACATTCCATTCTAGAATATACCCATTGTAGTATTGTAAACAAACCCAGATATGCTCTTTAAATGTCTGGGTTTTTTATTATTATAGATACTTGCTGTTACGGTAACACGCGCCAGCGGGTGGACATCCCCGCGAGCATGTGGTCGCTGACGTGGCAGTGCAGCAGCCAATCACCGGGTGAACGCGGCACCATGTCGACCGATACCATGCTGGCGGGCAACACTTCCACCACGTCAGTGCGGCGGCCGTGAGCAAGCACTGTCTGCCCATGCCAATGCACGGTGTGGTTGTCCTGTTCGTTACCCAACGCAACGACATGCCAGCGAACCCGTTTACCCAGGCTGGTTTCGTAGCCCATGAGGTTGCCAAAAATGCGGCCGTTGATGGTGTGCTTCAGCCCGCTCTCCTTGCCATCTTCCTCGTTGAAGATCATGAAAAGTGTGGTGAATTCCTGATCCACGTCCCGCGGCATGGGATTCGACGCAGAACGTGCCATGCCTTTGCGTGTGATAACGAGAGTGCCGATCAGGCCGAGGTTGGTTTCTTCCTCGCCCATGACATGCGAATGGTAGAGCCAGACGATCGATGAAGGATCAGCCGGCCCCGGGCCGGTGGCTGCATCCGCGACCCAAGTGTAGATATAGCGTGCTCCCGGCGCTACGCTTGCACCGGCGCCGCCATCTGCACCTTCGTTGTCTTTGTCGTAGCGCACCCCGTGCGGGTGCATGGACAGCGGCCGGTCTGTCCGGTTCAGAAAATGGACCTTGATGGTGTCTCCCACCACAGCGCGCAACTGCGGCCCCAATATGCCCATCGACGCAGGTTGTGGCAAAGGAGTGGCATAGCTGCCATCGCTGTAACCAATATAGCGGTATTTGGTATATGCCAGCGTTTGCCCCCACACCCCGAGGCCATCGGCAGGTTCGATCAGGTTCTGCCCGGAAGGAGCGTAATTCCAGGAGACCTTTTCCGCAGCGATCCAGTATTCCCTCACCGCTGCCTGCACCGGAAGCGCACAGCCGATGCCGAGTATGAAAACCAGCAGGGTGGCAATCTTGCCCCGGATCGGACCGACTGGCGTCTTCCTATCCATTTCCGTGCCCGCCATGCTTCGGTAACGAAGCGGTTGCGGTAATAGAAATCCGGCATGTAATTCTTTTCTTGGGATTGTGTTCATTTTGTTGTTTCGATTGAGTGGGAAGTCGCCGATCCGGGTGACGTAGATCATCTAGAAATTAAATATCACCGATGCGCGCACAGCTATAGGGGAGCCTGGTGTCATGTTATTGTTGTTATGGACGGCTGCGATATATTTGGTGTTGAGCAGGTTTTCAATATTCACCTGGAAACGCAGGCGCTTATCAATTCTGGCGAATATTGCGGCATCCACTCGGGTGAAGTCCTGTGCTACGACCTTATTATCAAGCGAGGCAAACATGTCGCTACGATGGATCACGCCAAATGCTGCACCCCACATCGGTGTAAAGTCATAGCGGTTCCACATTGAGAACGTATGCCGGGGAAGCTCTGCCAAAGTTGCGCCATTTTTGGCGGTTGCGGTGTTCAGCGTGCTGAGGAGTTCACCATCCTGAAAGGCATACCCTCCCATGACGCGCCATGCCGAGGTAATCTGACCGCTTATACCCGCTTCAACGCCCTGCACACGCTGGCCCTTGGTTAAAAAGGTTGCTGCCGCATTGTTTGGGTCGACACTGATTACGTTGGTACGGTCTATCTGAAATACCGCAGTGGTCAAAGCCAGGTTGGGAAGGACATCCCACTTGATGCCCGCTTCCACATTCGTGAATTTTTCCGGAACAAGCGTTGCGTTGGTGACTGTCAGCCCGGTAAGTTGTTCGGCTGCGCGTGGTGCAAAAGCTTGACTATAGCTGGTATAAACAGAAACTGGCTCGATCGGTTTATAAATGAGTCCGAAGCGTGGCGAGAGCAGACCATCGTCGGTTTTTATGTGAGTGCCGGTATTTCTTTTGAAGAAGTCCACTTCAAACCGGTCATAGCGCACGCCGACAATTGCCTGTAACTGAGGCAACAGCACAATCTGGTCTTGTATGTAGACCGAGGTGATTTTTGTGACGCTATGGTTATCCGCATCCGCAGTTCTTGTAGCAAAGGTGATGGGGTCTGAAGTGATCGGGTTGCTGAGGGGCACAGTCAGCGAAGTCAAACCATTACTGAAAGTGCCATTCCGGCGGACGTTATCCGTTACCTGACGACCCACTTCCACACCCACTGCCAGTGTGTGTTTAATCGGCCCTGTATTAAGGGTATACGAGAAATCTGTCTGGTTGAAGAAGTTGTCGCGGGTAGACGTATCATTGTAAGCAGCAAGATTTAAATTTCCCGCATTGTTGACAGCGGAATTCGCAAATACATTCTGATAATACTTGTCGTACATCGCATAGTTGGTACGGTTACGGAAGTTGATTCCAGAATCAAATTTATGCTCAATCAGCGAGTTGAATGATGTGACCGTAACATCCGCCTTGCTACGCCGGGGATCGCCAAAGAATGTCGATGGACTGGTGTTGACGGGCGCCCCATTAAAGGATGGGATGCCGCGATCGGAAGTGCGGTGATCCTGGAAGTGTTCCATGCCCAGGACAATGTTGGTACGGTGGCTAGGCTTAAGCGTGACGGTAGGGCTGATGCCAAAACGCTCCAGATTCACGCCGTTACGATAGCTGCCTGAATTCTCGTACATGGAATTGAAACGGACAGCAGCTACATCGTTAATGCCCTGACCGACGTCAACTGCCAGTCGTTTCTTGTCGTAAGACCCTCCTTCGAACGAGAATTCACGGACCGGGTCCCAGCCGGCCTGCTTGGTCACCCGGTTAATCACGCCACCCGAGCCGCCGCGACCAAAAATCATTCCGTTGGCACCCTTCAGCACTTCGACTCGTTCGACGTTGTAGAGGTCGCGAAAATATTGAACGTCATCGCGCACGCCGTCAGTAAAAAAATCTCCGGTTGATCGATTGCCGCGGAAAACCAGCGCATCGCGATTGCCTTCGCCTTGTGATACACCCACGCCCGGCACGTAGCGCGCCACGTCAGCCATGCTCTGCATGGATTGATCCCTGATCAGTTCGCGCGTCACCACCGTTATGGATTGCGGTACATCGCGCAACAGCGTATTGGTTTTGGTTGCAGTGGTGCTGTACGCGGCAGCATAGCCCCCCATGGTGCTTGCCGCCACCTTGACAACGGGCAGCATAGTCACGTTGACGGCCGGTTCTGTATCGGAGGAGGCTACGGGTGATTTTTTCACGGAATAACCATCGGCTTGCAGCGTTGCTTGCAGACTGCTTCCAGCTAATAGGTGGTTCAACCCATCCTGAATGGAGAAACTGCCGTTTAATCCATGTGTCAATATTCCTTTTACCTCAGCAGCATCAAAGGAAAGCTTGATGCCCGTCTGTCTGGCAAAACGATTGAGCGCATCTTCCAGCGAGCCTGCAGAAATGCTGAACGCCTGTAGGGTATTGCTGGCAACGAGGGTTGTCGCTGCATGGGTATTCTGGGGTGGAAGCATCGCGGTTACCCCGAAGCAGATTAACGCGCCGTGCAATGCGACTGCGAATCGGGTCTTGCAATGACTGCGTCGAGCTTGGACAGCGGCGTGCTTTTGTGCCGATTTTGAGTGTGTGGTGCTAAGGGTGCGCATTGTTTCTCCGCAAGATGTTAATGTCAAGTCAAAGGCTGGCTTGCGCACACATATGCTGGCTAGCGGATGGGAAACCCGCTGCCATGCGGCAACGGAATAAAAAGTTTCGGCATATGCGATTTCAATTGGTGACATACCTGGCCTGCCGTTGGTTGGGTAATGGAATTGCTGGGGTCGTGGTGGCCGATGCAGCCAGCACTGCCACTCCTTTGCGAAAGGTGGGCAGATCGGAACGCTCCAGTAATGCACAGGGCTTGCCGGAATGTTCACAGTAGCGCTTTACGGCAAAATAGGCAGCGTGATTGACGCAGTCGACCGGACAGAGCAGTGCATCGGCGCAAGCGAGCAGTGCGGGCAGACAATCCGGGTCGTGCTGCTGGTCGCCGCGATAAATCAGCAAACTGCCGCCCGTGGTTTCCACTGCGCGGCGATACTCCGGGTAGAGCGCGGCACGTCCCCCCACGCACAGGACGCGGCGCCCTGCGAGGTCAGAATCGCCACAGCAGCCGGATAGTTTTTCGGCACGAGCATTATGATCCGGGCGATCTGCCGGGGAAGATGCTACGGCAGTCTTGATGAGCTTTGCCCAGTTTGGGTCAGGCGTGCCCCGGACTCCGCCTGCCGGGTGCGTTTTTCTCAGCGGCAGTTCGCGCCACAGCAGAGGGATTTCGTTGGTCGCGAAGAGTTTCTTGAGGATGCCGCTGATTTTGCTGTCCAGCAGTTTCTGCAAACTGACGGAAAGCGGAGTGTGCTGCAGGTGATGGGATAGGGCTGCCACACCGTGCAGGCAGGCTGACAGCAACTCACCGGTGCGAGCCGGATCCGCAAGCGGAAAAAGAATAGCGCCACTCGAGGTGGTTGTTTCTGGCTGATTCACGGCCCCTGCTCCCTGGCAAGTCAAATAAAAAATTGGCTGGCTTGCCCGGGAGGGGTGGCTGGCTGAAATGCCGCTGGCGTAGGAGAAACCCAGCGGCAACGGATAAAGCTACATCTGGCTTTGCAGCCAATTCTGGATACCGACTTTTTGCATCACATCCAGTTGAGTTTCCAGAAAATCGATATGTTTCTCGGTGTCTTCCAGAATGTGCTCGAACAGTTCCCGTGAAACATAATCCTGGGCAGTTTCACAGGCGGCAATGGCGGGGACCAGGGCCTCACGCGAGATCATTTCCAGCTTGAGATCGCAGGCCACGCATTCCTCGGCTTTCTCGCCGATCAGAAGTTTGCCGAGCTCCTGCAGGTTGGGCAGTCCCTCCAGAAACAGGATGCGCTCGATCAGCGCATCGGCATGTTTCATTTCTTCGATGGATTCTTCGTACTCGTGTTTACCCAGGCTATTGAATCCCCAGTTCTTGTACATGCGGGCATGGAGAAAATACTGGTTGACGGCGGTCAATTCAAGCTGCAATTGACGGTTCAACAACTGAATGATGTTTGCGCTGCTTTTCATGTTTGCCTCCTCAGGCTGGATCTCGTATCAACGAGTGGGTTTTGGAATGGTGCTGCGTCAGTGTTTTCTGCATCAGTGCCTGTTCCAGCACTTCCTTGGCGTAGCAAGCGCATATCCCACATTGCTCGCTCACGCCCAGGCAGGCCTTCAAATCACGCATCCGGTCAACCCCGTTTTGGCAGACGGCTTCGCGGATCGCGCTATCGGTTACACCTTTGCAAATACAAATATACATGATGAGCGCCTCAAGTTCACTATTTTGTCAGAATCAGCTTGCCGTTACGGGTGCGGCGCAGGCGGTATTGCGCGCCTTGGTGCTGGATAAACACTTCGTCCCCCTGCGTGAACAGGGTGTCGCTGTATATTGGAACGTCTTGATTCGGCATGCCGAATTTACGCCGGTCGACGGCGGTCTCCGGAGTTGTGTCTGGTTTGTCCAGTATCGAATCTGCTGTTGAACTCATTTTGGCGCCTCTTTGTGATAATTAATGAGAATGATTCGTAATTATATTCAATAATGGATGAAAAGCAAGAGTTAAAGCAAAATATTTCTTAGTGACTGATACAGGCGGCTGAGAAGCGTCCTAATCCAGCTCTGTTGGATGGACGGGCTGTTGTTTATCTGGTTTCACGGGTTTTTCTGGTTCACAATGACAAGAAATATTTTCTCTGGTCATGCCCTGAAATCATGCTGCAAATTTCCCAAAACATAACCATCGCCGATAGTGAGATTGAGATCAGCGCAATTCGGGCGCAGGGAGCGGGTGGGCAAAATGTAAACAAGGTTTCCAGCGCGATTCACTTACGTTTCGACATCGGTGCTTCATCGCTGCCGGAGAGTTATAAAGAACGGTTACTGAAACTGGGCGATCAGCGTATCACCATGGAAGGCGTCATCGTTATCAAGGCGCAGGAATACCGCAGTCAGGAGAAAAACCGGGAAGAAGCCTTGCGACGGTTGCGCGAGATTATTGAGAGCGTGGCCCGGGTGCCCAGAAAACGCAAGCCGACCAAGCCGACTCGCAGTTCGCAGCAGAAGCGGCTCGACAGCAAAACCCAGCGGGGCGAGATCAAAACCATGAGAGGAAAGATCGCCGATTGAATGGGCTTTACACGGTAGACAAGCCGGCCTGCGGCTTTTTTGCGGGTACATTCCCGATCATTTTCATATCTTATTTTCCCGCGTAACGCCCGCATATTCCAGATGTTAAGCCAAGGGGTTAAGGTATAATCCCTTTTTTCAAAATTCTGCATTATTTGAGGTTGTCATGCCAATTTACGAATATCGTTGCGGCTCTTGCGGTTCTGAAAAGGAACATCTACAAAGGCTGAGCGATGCACCCATCGCGGTCTGCCCCGCGTGCGGCAGTGATACCTATATCAAACTTATTTCCGCTGCGGGCTTTCAGTTGAAAGGCAGCGGCTGGTACGCCACTGATTTCAAGAATCCTGCGAAACCGAAACCGGATAAAGCGGCGGCAGCAAACAGCGAGGCTGTTTCAGCGCCTGCCGCTACACCCGCTGTTGCGCCCGCTGCTGTCAAAGAAGCAAGCCCAGCTTGCGCCAACGAGTGAATATCAGGCACCGGCATTACTCGATATGAAACGCTATTTCATCACCGGACTGCTGATCTGGGTGCCCCTCGGCATCACCGTGTGGGTGCTGAAATTCCTGATTAGCACCATGGATCAGTCATTGCTGCTGCTACCCAGCAGTGTGCATCCTGAAACACTGTTGGGTGTACATATTCCGGGCGTGGGCACGCTGCTCACATTGCTGGTGGTGTTCGTCTCCGGTTTGTTGACCACCAATATCATTGGCCAGCGGCTGCTGCTGTTCTGGGAAGGGGTTTTGTGGCGCATCCCGGTCGTAAAATCAATTTATTACGGCGTGAAACAAGTGAGCGACACGCTGTTTTCAAGTCAGGGTGAAGCTTTTCGCAAGGCACTGCTGGTGCAGTACCCACGACAGGGATCGTGGACCATTGCGTTCATGACCGGGCAGCCGGGGGGCGATGTGGTCAATCATCTCAAGGGCGAATATGTAAGCGTTTATGTGCCGACTACGCCCAACCCAACTTCCGGATTTTTCCTGATGATGCCAAGAAGTGATGTGATCGAACTCGACATGAGTGTGGATACGGCACTGAAGTACATCATTTCCATGGGTGTCGTATCCCCCGACAATGGCAACGGCAAAAGAAATCCAGGTCAATAAACGAGCGGTATTTCAGAATGAGCCCGCCTTCACGCTGAGCACTTAATTCCGATCCCCCAACTTCCCACTTACTACTTACTCACCACTTACTACTTTCTACTCACCACTCCTCACTCGCCATTTCCCATACCAATACGCCATGCGCACTAATTACTGCGGCTTCATCAATAGCCAATACCTGGATCAGACCGTCACTCTCTATGGCTGGGTGCATCGCCGCCGTGACCATGGTGGGGTGATCTTCATCGACCTGCGTGACCGCGAGGGCCTAGTGCAGGTGGTATGCGACCCCGACAATGTAACTACATTCCAGAGTGCGGAAAAAATCCGCAACGAGTTTGTACTCAAAATCAGCGGCAGAGTGCGGCATCGCCCTGAAGGTACGGTCAACCCGCATCTTGTCAGCGGCGAAATTGAAGTACTGGTGCAGTCCATCGAGATTCTCAACGCCTCGCTGACCCCACCGTTCCTGATGGACGACGAGCACTTGAGTGAAGCCGTGCGGCTGGAGCATCGTTATCTCGATCTGCGGCGGCCGCAGATGCAGGCGAACCTGCGGCTGCGCTACAAGGTGGCGATGGCAGTGCGCGTATTCCTGGACCAGCATGGTTTCATCGACATAGAAACACCGATGTTGACCAAGTCCACCCCGGAAGGTGCGCGCGATTATCTGGTGCCGTCGCGCGTCAACGCCAAGCATTTTTTTGCGCTGCCGCAGTCACCGCAGCTGTTCAAGCAATTGCTGATGGTGGCGGGATTTGACCGTTATTACCAGATCACCAAATGCTTCCGCGACGAAGACCTGCGCGCCGATCGTCAGCCCGAATTCACCCAGATCGATATCGAGACATCTTTTCTCGGCGAAAACGAAATCATGGCGCTGATGGAGGAAATGATCCGTGGCTTGTTCAGCAGCGTGATGAAGATTGAGTTGCCGAACCCGTTTCCGCGCCTGAGCCATGCTGAAGCCATGTTGCGTTACGGCTCCGACAAACCTGATTTGCGCGTGCCGCTGGAACTGACCGAACTCACCGACGTGATGCAGGCGGTGGAATTCAAGGTGTTCCGCGAAGCCGCACAAAAACCGGGTGGACGCGTGGCGGCATTGTGCGTGCCGGGAGGTGGTGGACTGTCGCGCAAGGAAATAGACGATTACACCAGTTTCGTTGCAATCTACGGTGCCAAAGGGCTGGCCTACATCAAGGTCAATGCTCTGGAAAAAGGCCTGGAGGGACTGCAGTCGCCGATACTGAAATTCCTGCCGGAGGCAGCAGTAAAAGTTATTCTGGAACGCACCGAAGCCAAGGATGGCGATCTCATATTCTTCGGCGCGGACAAGGCCAAAGTGGTGAACGAAGCGCTGGGGGCATTACGCGCCAAGGTCGGACATGAGCGGGGACTCAGCGAACCCGGCTGGAAGCCTGTGTGGGTGGTAGATTTCCCGATGTTCGAACGGGACGAAGAAGAAAACCGCTGGCAGGCACTGCACCATCCGTTCACTGCCCCGGCTGACGGTCACGAGGATCTGCTGGAGAGTGAACCCGGCAAGGCGCTGTCCAAAGCCTACGACATGGTGCTGAACGGCTCGGAAATCGGCGGCGGTTCGGTGCGTATTCATCGGCAGGAAGTGCAGTCAAAAGTATTCCGCGCGCTGAACATTGGCGCTGATGAGGCCCAGGAGAAATTCGGCTTTTTGCTGGAAGCGCTGCAATACGGTGCACCACCGCACGGCGGCATTGCTTTCGGCCTTGACCGCGTCGTCACCATGATGACCGGTGCTGAATCGATCCGCGATGTGATTGCCTTCCCCAAGACCCAGCGTGCGCAATGCCTGCTGACTCATGCGCCCAGCACAGTGGACGAAAAGCAGTTGCGCGAACTGCATATCCGGTTGCGGCATGTGGAAGCGTAACTGAATTGGGGTCGCAGAAGGGCGAATTAGAACAACCATAGAATTTCTGCAGACGGGGGCAATCTCCGAATTTGTCTTTGTGGTGACGATGTATAAAATTCCCATTTCTGTCCTGGTGGTGATCCACACGCCCGACCTGCAGGTCTTGTTGCTGGAGCGGGCGGATCATCCCGGTTACTGGCAATCGGTGACCGGTAGCCAGGATCAGGGTGAAACGCTGATGCAAACGGCGGTGCGCGAAGTAGCCGAGGAAACGGGACTGGACGCGCCCCGCTTTCCGCTGACCGATTGGAACCTGCAGAATCAATTCGAGATTTATCAGGAATGGCGCTGGCGTTACCCGCCGGGGGAGACGCACAATACCGAGCATGTGTTCGGTCTGTTGCTGCCGGAGCCCGTTCCGGTCACGGTGGCGGCGCGCGAGCACCTGGGTTTTGTCTGGCTGCCGTGGCAGGAAGCGGCGGAAGAGGTTTTCTCCTGGAGCAATGCGGACGCGATCCGCGAGCTGGCTGCCCGCCAGCAGCGATAGAAATCCGTCGGACGAACCCGCATCTGGTATTCTTGTCTCAACACGTTAACGTGTTTTCTTGATCGGCTGATGGAGTAGTCATGCAAGCAGGAGCCATTGCATTTGAGCAGTTCGACACGCTGCAGGATGATGTCTGCGCGCAGCGCATTGTTGCGGCCAAAGCTGCGCTGGGAAAGCGTGCGGTAATACTCGCACATCATTACCAACGGGCGGATGTTTACAAACACGCCGCCCTCACCGGCGATTCTCTGCAATTGTCGCGCCTTGCCGCCGGGACCGATGCGGAGTATCTGGTATTCTGCGGCGTGCATTTCATGGCCGAGGTGGCCGACATTCTTTCCAAACCGGAGCAGATCGCCATTCTGCCCGATCTGGCCGCAGGCTGCTCGATGGCCGATATGGCCAATCTTTCCAAGGTGGAGCGGGCCTGGCGTGAACTGCAGGAAGTGCTGGATCCCGACGAAACCGTCACGCCCGTGACTTATATCAATTCCGCCGCCGATCTGAAAGCATTCTGCGGCGAGCATGGCGGCATCGTCTGCACTTCCAGCAACGCTGTCAAAATTCTGCAATGGTCTTTTTCCCGGCGCGAGAAAGTGTTGTTTTTTCCAGATCAGCATCTGGGGCGCTGGAGCGGGTACAAGCTGGGGATTCCGTTGGATGAAATGCCGGTATGGGATTTTGACGAGCCGTTGGGTGGGCTTACCCCGGAGCAGATCAGGAAAGCCAAGATCCTGCTGTGGAAGGGGTACTGCTCGGTGCACCAGATGTTCCAGCCGCAGCACATCCTGCGCTTTCGCAACCAGTATCCCGATGGCCTGGTGATTTCACATCCGGAATGCAGTTTTGAGGTGTGCAAAAACTCTGACTATGTCGGTTCCACCGATTACATCATCAACACTATCCGTGCAGCAAAAGAAGGAACCCGCTGGCTGGTCGGAACCGAGCTGAATCTGGTCAATCGCATCGCCGAGGAATTCAAGCCGCAGGGAAAGATAGTGCAGTTCATGGCATCGACTATATGCATGTGTTCCACCATGGCCCGCATTGACCCGCAGCATCTGGCGTGGGTGCTGGAGAATCTGCTGGCAGGAACGGTGGTGAACCGGATCAAAGTGCCGCAAGCCGAAGCGAAGCTGGCAAAGCTCGCACTGGAACGGATGCTGGAGGTTTCATAGGGATCATCCTTGCATCATCAAATCTTATCCTGCCCGATCACATGCCCAACAAGCTGCATATCGCCACGTACAACATTCACAAGGGCTTCTCGCATTTCAATCAACGCATGGTGGTACATGAGCTGCGCGATAGCTTGCGCACTCTTGGCGCCGACATCATTTTTTTGCAGGAAGTGATCGGCCATCACAAGGGTCACGCCGCACGCTTCGAGAACTGGCCAGATAGCCCGCAGCACGAGTTTCTGGCTGATTCAGTGTGGAGCGATTTTGCCTACGGGAAAAACGCGATATACGATGAAGGGCATCATGGCAACGCGATTCTGAGCCGTTATCCGATTGTACGTTGGGACAATGAGGATATTTCCGCACATTCCTTCGAGAGTCGCGGCATGCTGCACTGCGAAATCAGCGTTCCCGGCTGGCCGGAGCATCTGCATTGCGTTTGTGTGCACATGGGGTTGTTCAAGCGTGGGCAGCGGCGGCAATTACTGGCGCTGGAGCGCCGCATTGAGCAACTGGTGCCGCCACAGGCGCCGCTGGTCATCGCCGGGGATTTCAACGACTGGCGTGAAATAGCCAGCCGGGTTCTGGTGGAGCGGCTTAATCTGACCGAGGCTTTTGAATTGACCGGAGGCAGGGCCGCGCGCAGCTACCCCTCCGCGTTGCCGATGTTCCGCCTTGACCGCATCTACGTGCGCGGTTTTCACGTGGAGAATGCGCAAGTCCATCAAGGCCACCCCTGGTCGAAAATTTCTGATCATGCAGTGCTGTCAGCCAGGATGATCCGTAGATGAGTCCGTCCGGTTTCGTCGGCGGCAACCGCATTACCCTGCTACATAACGGTGCGGAATATTTCCCGGCGCTGGAAACCGCTATTGATGGGGCGCAGCATGAGGTGCATCTTGAAACCTATATTTTCGAGCATGACGCCACCGGTATTCGCATTGCCGAGGCATTGAAACGGGCGGCGCGGCGCGGTGTGGCAACACATCTGCTGCTGGACGGATTCGGTTCTCAGGATCTGCCACGAAAAGTAATCCAGGAGATGCTCGACGCCGGCGTGCAGGTACTCATATTCAGGCAGAAGATTTCACCCCTGAGCATGCGGCGCAACCGCTTGCGCCGCATGCATCGCAAGCTGGCGGTAGTGGATGCAAGCATTGTTTTTATCGGTGGGATCAACATCATCGACGATCTCCACAATCCCGAGCTGCTGCCGCCGCGTTTCGATTACGCAGTTTCGATCAAAGGTCCGTTGCTAACCGAGATTCATCCGGCGGCCAGGCATTTATGGATGCTGGTGGCATGGGCACACTTCAACCAGCGCCGCAGAGACGATCCAATATTGCGCCCGGCCAGCAAGCCCTGCGGCCACCAGCTGGCGGCGTTCGTGATACGCGACAATTTGCGTCACCGGCACGATATCGAACAGGCTTATCTCCATGCCATCGCCAATGCGGGTAGTGAAATTATTATCGCCAATGCCTACTTCCTGCCTGGCGGCAATTTCCGCCGCGCGCTGAGCGATGCCGCCCGGCGCGGCGTCCGCGTGGTATTGCTGTTACAGGGCAGAGTAGAGCACCGCTTGCAGCATTACGCCACGCATGCGCTATACGGGAGCCTGCTCGATGCCGGCATCGAAATCCACGAATATCACAAGAGTTATTTGCACGCCAAGGTGGCGGTGATAGACCGGCATTGGGCTACCGTTGGCTCTTCCAATATTGACCCCTTCAGCCTGTTGCTGGCGCGGGAGGCCAACGTGTTAGTGGACGATGCATCGTTCGCGGCTGAATTGCGCTTAAGCCTGGAGCAGGCAATGGCCGAGGGATCGGCACAGGTGCTGCAGGAGAGCTGGAAAAGACAATCCTGGCTCATCCGTACAATGAGTTGGGCGAGCTACTACGTAGTACGTTATTTGCTGGGCTTGGTGGGTTATGACCGGGAAAGCAATCGACCCGACTATGGCAAATAATCGGATGTGCGGAGGGGCACATTCATGGAAAGGCCTTTTACCTGCCAGACGCATACCATGATGACACCGGAAATGCACAGCCAGATAGTTGCTGCCGCTGCCCGGCTACGGGCAGGCGGGGTGGTGGCCTTCCCGACAGAAACCGTCTACGGCCTGGGGGCGGATATCTCTAATCCGTCTGCAGTGCGGCGTATATTCGAAATCAAGGGACGGCCTGTCGATCATCCGCTGATTGTTCATTTCGCTGATGCAGCGCGGCTGCAGTACTGGGCACAGGAAGTGCCGGAAGCGGCCTGGCAATTGGCCGAATGCTTCTGGCCGGGACCGCTGACGCTGATATTGCCGCGTAGCCGCCATGTGCCGCCGAATGTCACCGGCGGGCAAGACATGGTGGGGTTGCGGATACCGGATCATCCCATCGCGCTCGCCTTGTTGAACGAGCTGGGATCTGAAAAAGCGCTGGCCGCACCCTCGGCCAATCGCTTCGGGCGCGTCAGTCCGACGACGGCGGCACATGTCCAGGAGGAGCTGGGTCATACCGTAGACATGATTCTGGATGGCGGCGCGTGCAAGGTTGGCCTGGAGAGCACGATTGTCGGTTTCAGTGGCCAAACTGCCACGATCCTGCGGCCCGGTGGCATTTCGCTGGCCGCACTGGCAGAAGTGCTGCATGGCAAAGTGGTCTTGTCGCAAGCAAAGGGTTCCACGGTGCGTGTGCCGGGTGCATTGGTTTCGCATTACGCTCCGCTAACGCCGCTTGAGGTGTGGCCAACCGAAGCGCTGTGGCAACGTGTGCGTGAACTCCAAGCACAGGGGTTGAAGGTGGTGGTGATAGGATGGTCAGAGCCGGAACCGGTCAACCCGGAAAACAGCAGCATTCTTTATTTCTCCATGCCGCGCGTAGCAGCAGCTTACGGCAGCCAATTGTATGCGACCCTGCGCCGCTTCGATCACGAACGCTTCGATCGCCTGCTGGTGGAAGCGCCGCCCGCTGATCCGACCTGGTTGGCGGTTGCAGATCGGTTGCAGCGCGCCAGTTGCACACCATTTAACAGACGATGAAAACAGACAGAGACAATCAATTGCGCGCGGTATTGTTTGATGTTGACGGTACCCTGGCCGATACCGAACGCGATGGCCATCGTCTTGCCTTCAATGCTGCGTTTGCGGAGTCCGGTCTTGCCTGGGATTGGGACGCCAAACTTTATGGAGAACTGCTGACGATTACCGGTGGCAATACCCGCCTGCTCCGCACAGGGTAAAATGCCCTCGATGAACCAGCCAATCCGTAATCCAAATCCGGCGTTGCCACCTAACGACCCACAACGCGAAGTGCTGCACAACGAGGTGCACGCTCGTCCGGCGGCACGCATTCGCCTGCCGGCACTTGTAGTCTTCATTGCTGTGCTAAACGAAGGCGTCAGTCGTGAAGCGGAATGCCAACACTTGAATCGCCTGCCCGGACAGGGAAAATTAACACCTGCCGATCTGCAAGAGAACTTCCTGCGCCTGCGTTCCACGGATCACACACTAAAGTGGGAACGCCATAGCGAATTTACCCGTTACTCGCTAGTGCAGGCACTCCCGCCACATGCATCGCTGGACGCAGCCAATCCTGAACTGCTCTCTTCATTGTCACTGGATGCCGCCTGGCTACGAGCCATTCCTGGCCGAACTGTAGCAGCCATCAAGCTCGTGATGCTGGCCGAGAGTTTGGCGGATCCGGAGGTCTTGCTGGATCGTGCGCGCCACTGGTTCGGCGACCATGCTGTGGTGGCATCGATGATGGGGCATGGCCATTCGATCGTCGTCACCGACTTTCGCTTGCGGGACAGCGGTTTTGAACGCATGTTGGTGTTGGCCCCAGCTGACACTAGCGAGACCCGCGCAGGACGGATCTCGTCACGACTACTGGAGCTGGAAACATATCGCCTGATGGCATTGCGTGGTCTGCCAGTTGCCAAAGCACTTGGACCGATGCTAGCCGAATCCGAGGCCGTGCTGTCAACCATCACCGCACGCCTTGAAGGTAAACACGATAGCGACCAAGATCTGCTGGATACACTGGTAGCGTTAGCGGCGCGTGTGGAGCGGGCGACTGCCGAACACATGTATCGCTTTTCTGCCACGCAGGCTTACAACGCGCTGGTACTCCAACGCATCGCTGAGCTGCGCGAAAAACCTATTCCCGGCACGCAAACAGTGGGCGAGTTCATGCAGCGCCGATTGTCGCCGGCTATCGCCACGGTGGCGGCCACAGCGCAGCGGCTAGCGTCGCTGTCGCAGCGTATCGAACGCGCCGGTGGGCTGCTACGCACGCGTGTGGACATCGCCACAGAGGCGCAGAACCAACAGTTGCTGGCCAAGCTGACACGTGGTCAGGAACTGCAGCTACGCTTGCAGAGAACGGTGGAAGGGCTCTCGATCGCGGCGATCTCGTACTACGTGATCAGCCTTGTGCTTTACGCGGGAAAGGCGGCCAATGCAGCGGGGTTGCCGATCAATCCGGAAATCGCTGCAGGTGCAATGATCCCGGTGGTATTGTGGGGTGTGGCGTGGTTAACGCGGCGGATTCACCGACGCTTTCAGGCCTGAGCGTCTCTTCTTGGCGCATTTGAGATTTTTGACTTTTATCCTTATTCATACAGTTATTGGCAGAACTCCAAGTGACCTGAAACCTTGAAATAGTACGAAAATGATGAAGAAGCGTTTAACGGAAGAGCAAATTATCGGGATCTTGAAGGAGACGGAGGCTGGGATGAAGGTAGCCGAGGTCTGTCGTAAGTACGGCATCGGCGAAGCTACGTATTACAACTGGAAGGCCAAATTTGGCAGGATGACTGTCTCAGATGCTCAGCGGCTCAGGGCGCTAGAGCAGGAGAACAGTAAGCCCAGGCGGCTCTTGGTGTCGGCACCAGTAATAACAATGGCTTATATGTGAATTTTTCTTCTTTGATTGCAGGCTCGAATCCAACTAGGTAGATGGATCATATGGAACAATTGTCGGAGAAGCTGACGTTGTTTTATGCGGAGCTCTCTCCCGTCAACGTCGCCCCATCCTTGCCATTGGGTAGAAGCGGGCAGTGTCCGGTATTCGCGTGGTGGCACGATACTTCAATCAAAAACTGCGGTGCTTTCTGTAAGTAACCCAAAAATGCCTGCGCCACAATAGACAACTGTTTTCCTGATGGGTAGGCGTAGTACCACTGCCGAGCAATCGGAAAGCCCTGCACATCGAGCACAGCGAGTTGTCCCATGGGCGCATCCAGCGCCAAGGTGTGGCGTGACAAGACTGAAATGCCCAAGCCGCCAATAATCGCTTGCTTGATCGCCTCATTACTTCCTAATTCCATTCGTATTTTTAATTTCAAACCCTGTTCAGAGAAAATACGTTCCGTCGCAATGCGCGTACCGGAACCGGGCTCCCGCGATAAAAATGGTTCCTCGGCTATACGCCTGAGCGTGATTTTTTTCTTATTGGCAAGCGGATGATTGACCGGTGCAAGCACGACCAGCGGATTCTCCAAGAACGCCTGTGCCACCGCACCCACTTCCTCCGGCGGCTGACCCAAGATATAGAGATCGTCCTGATTGTCTGCCAAGCGTTCCAATACACGCTCACGGTTGGACACTTTGAACGATACCTCGACGCCCGGATATTGCTGGCAAAACATCCCCAGCAAGCGCGGCGCGAAATATTTTGCGGTAGTCACCACCGCAAGCCGCAGTTTGCCAGCCTTCAGCCCTTTCATATCTGCCGCAACCATCTCGAACTGCGTGAGGTGTTCGAAAATGCCGCGGCAGGTTTGATGCAACTCGCGTCCGGCATCGGTGAGATACATTTTCTTGCCAACTTGCTCGAACAGCGGCAAACCGACTGCATCGGTTAATTTCTTGATTTGCATCGACACCGTGGGTTGAGTCAAGAATAGCTCTTCTGCGGCGCGTGTAAAACTTCCCAGACGGGCAATAGTTTCAAAAACTTCAAGTTGACGCAAGGTGCTATGACGCATGAATCACTCCTGTTATCCATAGGTATTAGTCTATTAATCTTATCGATAAGTTTGATTGTTATTTATGATAATTAAATTACATGATGCATACAACGCGCCGGAAAATACTTTGTTATTGAATTGGTATTGCCTGCTGTTCATATTTCTTGAAAAGTGGACATGGTGCGGTTTTTTCAACAACTTGGAGATAATTATGGCTTCCGAAACGATCAAAGAAGGTAAAGACCGCTACAAGTCTGGTGTCATTCCGTACAAGAAAATGGGCTACTGGGAACCTGGTTACGTACCCAAAGACACGGATGTTATCGCCCTGTTCCGCATCACCCCACAACCCGGAGTGGATCATGAGGAAGCTGCCGCCGCAGTCGCCGGCGAATCCTCCACCGCTACCTGGACCGTGGTATGGACTGACCGCCTGACCGCGTGTGAACTCTACCGTGCCAAGGCCTACCGCTCTGAACTGGTGCCCAACACCGGTCCTGGCACCAAGAACGAAGCACAGTACTTCGCCTACATCGCTTATGACATGGATCTGTTCGAGGGGGGGTCGATCGCCAACCTGACCGCTTCCATTATCGGCAATGTGTTCGGCTTCAAAGCGGTCAAGGCGCTGCGCCTGGAAGACATGCGCATTCCGGTCGCATACCTCAAAACTTTCCAGGGTCCCGCCACCGGCGTCGTAGTGGAACGCGAGCGCCTCGACAAATTCGGCAGGCCATTGCTGGGGGCCACTACCAAACCGAAGCTGGGTCTTTCTGGCCGTAACTACGGGCGCGTGGTATACGAAGGGCTCAAGGGTGGTCTTGACTTCATGAAAGACGACGAGAACATCAATTCACAGCCTTTCATGCATTGGCGTGACCGTTTTCTCTATTGCATGGAAGCGGTGAACAAGGCTTCTGCCGCTACTGGTGAAGTCAAGGGCCATTACCTGAACGTCACTGCGGGCACCATGGAAGACATGTACGAACGCGCGGAATTCGCCAAGCAATTAGGTTCGGTCATCGTCATGATCGACTTGGTGATTGGCTACACTGCGATCCAGTCGATGGCAAAATGGGCGCGTAAGAACGACATGATTTTGCATCTGCATCGTGCCGGTAATTCGACCTACTCGCGGCAGAAAAATCACGGCATGAATTTCCGCGTGATCTGCAAGTGGATGCGAATGGCAGGTGTAGATCATATTCACGCCGGTACGGTCGTTGGCAAGCTCGAGGGTGATCCGCTCATGATCCGGGGCTTTTACGATACTCTGCTCGATACGCACACGCCGGTGCAACTCGAAAAAGGTCTGTTCTTTGAGCAAGACTGGGCTTCGCTAAATAAGGTTATGCCGGTTGCTTCGGGTGGCATTCATGCCGGTCAGATGCATCAGTTGATTCATTATCTCGGCGAAGACGTGATACTGCAGTTCGGCGGTGGCACCATCGGTCATCCGCAAGGCATTCAAGCTGGCGCGGTTGCCAATCGTGTTGCGCTGGAAGCGATGATACTGGCGCGCAACGAAGGCCGCGATTATCTGAAGGAAGGTCCGCAGATCCTCGAGGCTGCCGCCAAGTGGTGCACGCCGCTTAAACAAGCACTAGAGACGTGGAAGGATATCAGCTTCAATTACGAATCCACCGACACCGCCGATTTTGTGCCATCCACCACGGCCAGCGTCTAATCACACCTAGGAGAAAATAATTATGATGACCAATGTAGGAAATCGTGTCACGCAAGGTCAGTTCTCTTTCCTGCCCCCGCTGACGGACAAGCAAATCTCGGCGCAAATCAAATATGCGTTGAAGAATGGCTGGGCGATAGGTATCGAGTACACCGATGATCCACATCCTCGCAACACCTATTGGGAAATGTTCGGCAATCCGATGTTTGATTTGAAAGATCCTGCTGGGATTCTGATGGAAATCAACAGCTGCCGCAAGACTTTCCCGAACCACTATATCCGCGTTACAGCGTTTAACTCGACGCGCGGTGTGGAGAGCCCAACTATGTCATATATCGTCAATCGACCGAAGACAGAACCGGGCTTTAGTGTGGTGCGCCAAGAGGGGGCAGGCCGGAGTATTAGTTACACTATTCACTCCTATGCGGCCGACAAGCCGGAGGGTGAGCGGTATTAACGAAGGACTCCCTTCCCCTTTTTTTTGAAGGGGAAGGGAAATGATTGGAGTGGGGGGAAAGACCGACGAGTTACGGAAATTGACTTCTACCATCTCCCCTCCTGCTCTTTGTTGCTGGCAAAAAATTTGCCGTATTGTTGCATAAAACCGATCTTAACAAACCGGTTTCCAACACAAGATAACTGTCATTTTGGTTGATAGATTTCCCGAATGAAGTTTGCATGGCTTTATTGTATGGATCAAACGTGAAAAAACATACGAAAGAACTTACCCCTTCCGATAGCAGTCCGGTTGATCTGGATGCAGAAATTCCGCGCTTCCAACATCAAGGAAGTGCTGGATAAGCTTGATCGTGAATTGATCGGCTTGAAACCCGTGAAAACCCGCATCCGCGAGACGGCGGCGCTATTGCTCGTCGACCGCGTGCGCAAGAAATTGGGCCTGACCGCCGGGGCACCTAGTCTACACATGTGTTTTACCGGCAACCCTGGTACCGGCAAGACTACTGTAGCGCTACGCATGGCCGAAATCTTACACCGCCTGGGTTATGTCCGTGAAGGACACCTTGTTTCCGTCACCCGCGACGATCTGGTGGGTCAATATATCGGCCATACCGCCCCCAAGACCAAAGAAGTACTGAAGAAAGCGATGGGGGGAGTGCTGTTTATCGATGAGGCCTATTACCTCTATAAACCCGAGAACGAACGCGATTATGGCGCTGAATCCATAGAAATCCTGCTGCAAACGATGGAGAATAACCGCGATGACCTAGTCGTAATCCTGGCCGGCTATAAAGACAGGATGGAAAAGTTCTTCCATAGCAATCCCGGCATGCGTTCGCGTATCGCGCACCACATCGACTTTCCGGATTACGATGCAGATGAATTACTTGCGATCGCCAGACTGATGCTGGCGGCCCAGAATTACCGCTTTAGTCCCGAAGGCGAAAAAGCTTTCGGTGATTATATCCGGCTACGCATGAAGCTGGAGCATTTCGCCAATGCCCGCTCGGTTCGCAACGCCCTTGACCGGGCGCGGCTGCGCCAAGCCAATCGCTTGTTTGAGGGAGCGAAGAAATCATTGGCCAAAATTGATCTCATGACGCTTGAAGCGGAAGACATTCTAGCCAGCCGCGTATTCCTCGAAGGCAAGCTCGATGGTGAATCCAATTCCGGTACGGAAACAAAAAAATAGACAGGTGAACGATGGCACTGTAACTGGTATGGATACGCTGACTCTCCCCTTGCGCATTTTCCCCAAGAAGATTGAAGCGGCCTGTTATAACCGGGGACGCCTCGCCTTGTTGCGACTAGGCAGCCCCTTGCGTGTACCACTGCCGCTGCATCGCGGTTTGGTAGTAATCCTTAACAGCGCCATCTGGTTATGTGTTGACAGTTTTGCCGATGACCAACCGGTAATGGCATGGCGCGAATTTCAAATTCACGCGCGCAATAATCTGTATCAGCCCGTCGCATGTGAATTATGGCTTTATCATAACTGCGCTGGCCTCATCATGGGCTCAGCACTGGATGACCTGCATCAAGCGCTCAACCAGATCTTGATTCATGGGTGTGAAGAAGTGTAAAGCACAGCAAAGGATATAGGGAAAAACATGCCACTCGTGGATATGCGGGATATGCTGAATCATGCCTACCATAATAACTATGCGGTAGGTGGATTCGGCTTGGTAAATCTTGATTTTTTGGAGGCGATTGTTACGGCAGCAGAACACTGTCGCTCGCCCGTCATTCTCAATCTTGTTGAATCACACTTTGAGCATTTTGACTTCGGACTCATCATGCCGGCAGTTGAACATGCCGCACGCAACGCCTCGGTACCGATCGCCATCCATTCCGATCATGGGACAAGTCATGCCTCCGCCGTGCGCGCAATTAATCTCGGTTGCAATAGCGTGATGATGGATGCTTCGCTTGAGTCATTTCCTGTCAATATCACTCAAACCCGGCATGTGGCAGATATGGCTCATGCCTGCGGTGCAGCCGTAGAAGGTGAGCTAGGGTATGTGGGCGGTGGGGAGGGTGAAAATGCAGCCAAATACCCTGGTGAGGGTGTTTACACTGCAGCAGAAGAAGCCAAAGCATACGTTGAGCGTACGGGCGTGGACTGTCTGGCGGTCTCCGTCGGTACGGTGCATGGCCGCCAGCGGGGTCGCACTAAACTGGATTTTGGGCGCTTGAAACGCATCAATGACATGCTGGGTATCCCGCTTGTGCTGCACGGTGGTAGCGGACTGACTGAAGAGCAATACCATAAATTGATTCTAAATGGAATCGCTAAAATTAACTGCTACACCGAATTATCCGATATTGCTGCCAGGACAATTCGCTCCAATCTGCAGTCCGACACTGACAAAGGCTATATCGAAACGATGCGCGGGGTCAGAGATAGCCTGCGTGAACAGATTAAACTCTGTATGCACCTGTGGGGGTCGGCAGGACGCGCGGCAGAGGTTCTGATTCAGTGCCGGCCTTGGCAACCAGTAGAGCATGTCATCATCTATAACGTTGAAGACGTGAGTACGCAACAGGTGGAAGCCATGATAGCACAAGGACGCGCGTCTTTCAGTACTATCCCCGGTGTACGCCGCGTCTTCGCTGGTTGGGCGATTGCCGAATCAGCGCGATACCGTTTCTGCTGGCTGGTACAGTTTGCACACGCCAATGTCATTGAGAGCTATCACACCCATCCCGAGTATCGCGCCTTTACCAACCAATGCTTTCAGCCGATCACGCATGACAGAATCAGCATCAGTTTTACTGCAGGCCAACCCGAAGTGATACACAATATGCTTGGAAAGGGTGATTTTTGTGATTACTCTTTTCTAGTGGAAAAATAAATGCTGATCCAACCTGGCTGGCGATTGCAGACCGGTTGCAGCGCGCCAGTTGTACGCCATTCACCAAATCTTGATACAGATGAAAACAGACAGAAAAAATCAATTGTGCGCGGTATTGTTTGACGTTGACGGCACCCTGGCCGATACCGAACGCGACGGCCATCGTCTTGCCTTCAATGCTGCGTTTGCGGAGTCCGGTCTTGCCTGGGATTGGGATACGGAACTCTATGGAGAGCTACTGACGATTACCGGTGGCAAGGAGCGCATCCGTTATTACCTGGAAAAATATGTCCCGGATGAGTTGGGCAGGAGCGGACTGGATGCCTGGATCGCCGCCTTGCACCAGGCCAAGACCCGGCATTTCGTGGCACTGCTCGAGCGCGGAAAAATTCCGTTGCGTCCTGGTGTTGCCCGCCTGATCCATGAGTTGCGCACAGCAAACATAAAAATCGCCATTGCCACCACCACCTCGCCGGAGAATGTAATCGCGCTGTTGAAGTCCTCTTTGGGAGAAGATTCCCCAAGCTGGTTTGACGTCATCGGTGCGGGCGATATCGTTCCCGGCAAAAAGCCCGCGCCGGATATTTATCTATGGGTGTTGCAACAGCTTTGTTTGCCGGCGCAGCGCTGCATCGCGCTGGAGGATTCCGAGAATGGATTGAAAGCTGCGCTGGCGGCAGGCCTGGACACGCTGATCACAGTCAGCGATTACACCCGTGGGCAGGACTTCAGCGGCGCAGCACTGGTACTGTCGGATCTGGGTGAACCGGCGCAACCGTTTACCGTGCTGGCAGGAAATGCGCACGGCAGGGGATGGGTGGATGCGCAGATGCTGTCCGGGTTGAATGATTCGTTATAGTTTCCATTGGTATTTGTGATGGAATTACTATCCGGAACAGGTAAAATCAGCGGTTGTTAGCTCCAGACAGAATAAATGCAAGACAGGATCTGTGACCAAAACCAGCGAGGCATCAAATGAAAAAACCATTAGTCGGCATCATCATGGGCAGCAACAGCGACTGGAACGTGATGCAGCATGCCGCGAGCCAGTTGCGTGATTTCGGCATAGCCTACGAAGCGCAGGTAATCTCTGCCCACCGCACTCCCGATGTTGCATTCGAATATGCGCAAACCGCCATTGCCCGGGGCCTGCGTTGCATTATTGCCGGTGCCGGCGGCGCTGCCCATCTCGCCGGGGTGCTGGCGGCCAAAACCACTCTGCCGATACTGGGCGTGCCGGTTCCGTCCAAGCATCTGCAAGGGCTGGATTCATTGCTTTCCATCGTGCAGATGCCCAAAGGCATTCCGGTTGCCACTTTCGCTATCGGTGAGGCCGGAGCCGCCAACGCCGGTTTGTTTGCAGTGGCCTTGCTGGCACTCTCTGATCCGGCAATGGCCAAGCAGCTTGAGGCCTTCCGCACAACGCAGGCGGAAAAGGTCAGGGCGATGACTCTTCCTGAGCTTGAGTAGGTCTGACATGAGCTCAACCGAAACGGCATTATTTGAATCCAGCCTTGCCAGCCTCGAATTTCTGCATCGCGGCAAGGTGCGCGACATCTACGCGGTGGATGCCGACAAGCTACTGATCGTCCAGACCGACCGGCTGTCGGCGTTTGACGTGATCCTGCCGACCCCGGTGCCGGGCAAGGGCAGGGTACTCACCGCCATGTCCAATTTCTGGTTCGAGAAGCTCGGCCACATCATGCCCAACCATCTCACCGGCATTGCGCCTGAATCGGTGGTGGCGGCAGCGGAGCGTGAGCAGGTGGCTGGCCGCGCGTTCGTGGTGAAGCGGCTGCAGCCGCTGCCAATAGAAGCGATCGTGCGCGGCTACGTGGTCGGTTCCGGCTGGAAGGATTATCAAAAGACCGGTGCGATCTGCGGCATCACGCTTCCCGCCGGATTGCAGGAAGCCGCCAAGCTGCCGGGGGGCGCGATTTTCACGCCTTCGACCAAAGCGGCCATGGGCGCGCACGATGAAAATATTCCATTTGCCGAGGCGGAGAAGTTGCTGGGCAGAGAGCTGGCCGCGCAAGTGCGCGACAAGGCCATTGCCCTCTACACCGAGGCGGCGGATTTTGCCGCGACCAAGGGCATCATCATTGCCGACACCAAGTTTGAATTCGGTCAGGATGCTGCAGGCAGGTTTTATCTGATCGACGAGGCGCTCACACCGGATTCATCCCGTTTCTGGCCGGCCGAACAGTATGCGCCGGGGAAAAATCCGCCCAGCTACGACAAGCAGTTTGTACGCGACTGGCTGGAAACACAGGACTGGAATAAGAAAGCACCTGCACCTACGCTACCTGCCGAAGTGCTCGCCCGAACCACGGAAAAATACCAGGAAGCCTTACGGCGGCTGACAGGGTAATGGGAGTGCCTTCAGGCGCGAGGGTTTATCTTCCCCCTCGAACTCTTCACGCTTAAAGATACTGCTAGAAAAGCCCGGCCAGCATCTTGATCCCCAGCAAATAAAGCAGCGCCACGAAAATTTTCCTGAGCGTGTCGGTCTGCACGGCATGGGTAGTTTTTGCACCCAGCGGTGCGGTTAGCATGCTGGCCAGCACGATCCATCCAAGCGCCGGTAAATAGACGTACCCCAGACTGTATTCCGGCAACGCTTGCGATTGCGCCATGCCGTTGGCGATATAACCGATCGCTCCTGCGAGCGCGATGGGAAAACCTACTGCGGCGGCAGTGCCGATGGCCTGTTGCAGCCTGACATTGCAGACGGAAAGAAATGGTACAGTCAGCAAGCCGCCGCCGATCGCAACCAGACTGGAAACCACCCCGATTACATTGCCGGCCGCGAACATTCCTGCCTTGCCAGGAAGCTGGCGGCTGGGCTGGGGGACTGTCTTGAGCAGCATCTGGGTGGCGGCATAAAAAATGAACACGACAAAAATCACGCTAAGAAACTGGCTGGATAGCGCGCCTGCCAGCGTTGCCCCGCTCAGGGTACCGATGATGATTCCCGGCGTCAGGTGTTGCACCACCTGCCAGTTCACCGCGCCGTGGGTGTGATGGGTGCGCAAGCTGGAGATGGAAGTAAAAATGATCGCGGCCATGGTGGTGCCGAGGGCGAGATGCAGAATGCGGTCAGCGGGGAAATGCTGCGCGCCAAAAATGAAAGTGAGCACTGGCACCATGATCAATCCGCCGCCGATGCCCAGCAGCCCGGCAAAGAAGCCGACCATTGCACCCAGCAGCAAATAAGCCGGCCACCATTCCATGCTACGTTCTGCCCCGGTTGAGATTCCGCTTCAGCACGGCGGGCGGATCATCACAAGATTCCCATGATGAATTCCCATTCCGCCGGATCGACTGGCGTGATGGACAGGCGATTGCCTGTCTGCAGAATGCGCAGACTGGTCAGTTCGGGATAACCCCTCAGTTCCTTGATGCCCACCAGGCGGGTTTTCCTGATGAACTTCACCTCCACGTTGAACCAGCGCGGATTCTGCGAAGTGGCCTTGGGATCGAAATATTTGCTGGCGGGATCGAACTGGGTGGCATCGGGGTAGGCAAGCTTGCAGATTTCGGCAATGCCGACAATGCCCGGTTCAGCACAGCTTGAGTGGTAGAAAAAAACCTGGTCGCCGACGCGCATCTGATCGCGCATGAAATTGCGTGCCTGATAGTTGCGCACGCCATACCACGCGATGGTTTGCCCGGGCAGCGCCGCAAGATCGTCGATACTCACGTCGGAAGGTTCGGATTTCATCAACCAGTAGCGCATGGTTCTGGAGAGAGTGGTTGGTTGTAATAAATTCGAAGAGACAAAAAAAGCGGCATGGCCGCTTTCTCTGCAAATAAAGTCCCCCGCAAATGCCGTCAGGCCATTATCTTGAACCTTAGGGTCCAAGGTGGTCGCTTGCCGGACGCATCAGGCGCTTCCGCATGGGACGCGCACAACAGCATCACTATGGTGAGCAACCAATTCTCAAAAAGTTGGTTCAAAGAATATGGGCCTAAACGAACACCGCAGGGAACAACTGTGATCCACTCTGTATTCGAGAATCGGGCCGAATACAAACCGGAAATCTGGTGAGGCTGGCTTAAGAACCGGGTAACGCTGGTTAAAACAGCTTATCCTGTTCCGGCATCGCCGCATCAAGTGCTGCCTGCATGCGGTCGATTCTACGCTTGAATTCGCCCATGTCAAACCCCCCTCTGATTTTTGTGGTGAGCAGTTCATGAGTGATATTGAGTGCCGCCATGATGGCAACGCGTTCGGAGCCGATGACTTTGCCACTGTCCCTGATTTCACGCATCTTTTTGTCAAGATAAGATACCGACTGGAGTAGCTCTTCGCGTTCCTCATCGGGGCAGGCGACGCGGAATTCGCGCCCCATGATGGTAACGTTCATGGTTTTTCTGGCACTCATGGTTCGTCTTCAGGGATTTGGGCCAAAAGAGTTTCCAGGCGGCTGGTTGCAGCGCCTATTTTTTCCAGCAGGTGTTTATTTTCACTGGTGGCACCGGCCAGTTGCTGGCGCAATTGGATATTCTCCGAACGCAAGCGCCTGCACAATTGCACGAATTGGTTAATTTTCTCTTCCAGCGATTTCAGTTCTGCTTCCATCGGCGCACTATAGTTTGAAAAACCTTATTGAGTCAACTGCTAACGGGATTTTTTAAATGTCATTTCCAGTAACTCCATGTCCCGTGATGAGGCATGTACCCAATCTTCAGACCGGATTTGCCGATTCTGGTAGAATTCGTGCCACGTTTGAGGTGCTCGACTAAAGAGTAAGGTTTGATTAAGTTTTCCGTTCGCCCTGAGCTTGTCGAAGGGCTCACCCGAATGGGACCTACTTAATCAGATCTTCCTGAGTCGAGTTAAACGGGAACCAGGTGAAATACCTGGGCTGCCCCCGCAACGGTAAACAAGCGCGGACATATCCACCAATGCCACTGTGAATTCTCCAATTCATGGGAAGGCGATATGTCAAATCTTGTGAGCCCGGATACCGGCCTTTAACGCGGATGAAAATATCGCGCGGGGCGGTATCCTGATCGACGTCTTCTCTTCGTTCATGTAATTCCCCCTTGCGGCATTTCTTTGTTTTTTAATGGCAGACGGCGGGTCTGCTCAGCCTAAAGAAACTCCATGGCGCTATCCATAGGTTTTCTTTTGGCGAATGACTGCGAGGAATGACACATGAAATTAGGACGGCTGTTGGCTTTGGGGTTGATAACATCTCAGGTGGCTTTAGCCACTGCGAATGCGCAGGTAGTGCCGCCGAAGTTACCGGACATGGTCGTCTACGGAGGAAACCGGATACCGATGGCTCGGGAGTTGACGAATATCCGAATGGATAAAGTAAAACTGAAGGTCGAAGACAATGACTGGAAGACGGTGCTGCAGGAAACTGTGCAGGTAAACGAGACCGGACCTGGTGGTCCGGTCTCTTTATTTATGCGGGGTAGTGGGTCGAACCAGACCATGTTTATGATTGACGGTATGCGGATGTCGTCTGCTACCACAGGGGCGCCGAACTTTGCTGCGATAGCGCCGGGGTTGTTAACGTCGATTGACGTTCTCCAGGGCGGAGCTTCTGCCGCGTTTGGTGCAAATGCGGTCGGTGGTGTGATACGGGGGTCGGTGGATATTCCAACAGGGCTGACGGTATCTGCGGGTGGGGGCTCGCGAATGTCCGAAAGAGCGGCTGTTTCTGCTGGTGCGCGGGACGACAGGTTTCACTACGGATTCCGTATAGTCCAGGACATAATCAATCAAGGTTCTGCGACTAACGCGAATAATCTGTGGAGCTATAACCCCGATGCGGATATTCGGAAAAGGATCGGGATGGTGGCCAAGGCAGGCGGGATGGTGACAGACAATCTGCAAGTGGAGTTAACGGGTCTGTATTCTGGTGTCCGAACGATGTTCGACGGAAGTGCGACAGCCAACGATTTGAACCTGCAGGCTATCGGGATGGGTAATATGCGAGCTATCTATCACCTGCCCAATAATCTGCGTGCCATAGCGAGCTACGGCATCGCTACGGACAGGTCAACAATTCGTGGATCGATGCCGATGGTGTTTAACACCCAGTCCCTGCAAGGAAATGTGCAGTTGGAAAAGGATTTGAAGATAGGGCGGGTATTTGTAGGTGCCGATCATGAGATACAGAAGGTGACCGGTACTACTGAATATCTTGAGAATCGGAGAACGAACGTATCCGGTTTTGTTGGGACTCAGCTCAGAGCAGCCAGCATGGTGGCTGAAGGTGTTTATCGTCATGATGAGAACTCTCAGTTTGGTGGGTACAACACTTATAACGTGTCTCTGGCAAGGATCTTTGCCGAGAATTGGAGACTTGGTGCCCTTGCTTCGACATCGTTTCGGGCGCCGACATTCAATGATCTCTACTGGCCGATGGCGTGGGGATTTGGCGGAAATCCTAACTTAACACCGGAAAGAGGAGCCATGCAGGAAGTGTTCATGTCGTATGAGAAGGGGGAAACAAGGTACCGAGTTGGGGCATTCATTAATAACATCAAGGATGCCATTGCCATAAACTCCATATTCTCTCAGATGGAGAATATATCGCATGCAAAGATTCAAGGGGTTGAAATGTCGGGCGCTCAGCCTTTGTTTGCCGGGTTCTCTACGCGGGTGAATGTGACTGTGCAAGACCCACGCAATGAGCAGACTGGAATGGTGCTGGCTAGACGCTCTCAGGTATGGGGAACGGCAGCGTTAAGGTATGAAAGTGGTCCGGCCATGCTGGAGGGTATTGTTCGAGTTGAGGG